>NZ_JBHIRJ010000003.1:0-238219 GCF_042197045.1 Bartonella sp. AA74HLJMH | reverse complement strand
TTTAATTTTGGGAAAAAAGCAGAGCAACAAAAGCAAACAGAAAAAGCTTTAAAAGCAGCCACAACCCGTCTTGAGGTAGAAAATGAAATTAATCAAAAAAGTGATGCTGATGTGCGTACTGCTCTCTCTGACTGGTTGCGCGACAAATAAATATGCTTCTTCTTGTGTTGGCTGGTTGCCAATTTATTTAGATAAGCAAGATCTGAACGCCATCAGTTCAAACTTAGCAAGAGAGATCTTAAAGCACAATAATCTAGGTGAACGCGTGTGTGGGTGGAAACATGGCTAGAAAAAAAACACAAGACGATACAGAGCTTACAGAAGCAGAAAAAGAAATCCTTCAAGAAATCATCATGACCTACAAAAGTGTAAAAGTGATGTCGCGTTATACGAAATGGATTGTACTCATTATACTCTTATTAGCGCTTGATTTTTCACGTATTATGGATGCGTTTGTAAGTATTTTTACACAAAAACCAAATATCCGACTCTAAACATACTCTGAGACGCGCGAAATTCTTTAGAAAATGGTTTCTTAATTTTGCTCGTCTCATGGAGACGATAGAGAATGTCTTTGCACATTTAAAACAGTGGATTTCAAAAAATTCAAAAAATTATTAGAGAATGTTGGAGGAAAAAGATGAGCTTTGTAACGGTATGTTGGAAAATCCTATTCCCGAACTTTTGTTAACGCTCCCGAACCTTTAAAAAGATTACAAAGAATCAATACGTTATACATAGGAGAAAATTGTATGGCGGAGAGAGAGGGATTCGAACCCTCGATATGGTTTCCCATATACACGCGTTCCAGGCGTGCGCCTTCAACCACTCGGCCACCTCTCCAGAAGTTCGCACTATACCCAGAAAGAAATAACGTGCAAGTCTAAACTATACATTCAAAACCCAAAAAACAAATTCATTTATTAAAGTAAGAGCTTTTATCTGTTGAATAACAAGCACATCCCTTCTTTTTAAGAAAAAACTTTTTTCGTGGATAGGTTTGTAGAATACAATAATGAGAATAAAAAGATTGTCACCAGTTATAAACTTTCATGCTCATTTACGCACTTTCTGCTTCACAAAAAAATACTTCTCTTAAAATTAGCATACAGCCCATAGTTTTACACAACCAAATAATTAAAATCACTTACTTATACGTCATAGGAAGGGATGGTATGTGGGGGAAGAACATTTTAAGAGAGGATAAGCGGCTCTTATGCATTTTCTTAAATAGCACGAATTTTTGCAACATTGAGAGCTGTAAAATAGTGTGATGGTATCAGTTTTCTCTTTCATAGGATTACATAATAAGCCCTATTCTAAATCCTCTATTCAATTTCACACTTCTATATTTAGTTGATACTAAAGAAAATAAAATTCAGAAAAAACTTTGCATTTTTAATTTAATATGTATGAATATATTTTATTTTCTAAAATGAAAAAATAGTCTCATTTTGATCAAATACAAAATCATAAAAATGCAAACCTGTTTTCATTTTTACCATATATTTTTAAATTCAGCGTTACAGTTTTCAAAATATCTAAAGTAGTCTCCATTATTTAAAAAAAATTACGTATTACTTCATACTTTTGATTATCGCATTCTTTAAGTGGGATATGGTCTCATAACAAAACAGAATACTCTAAAAATATATTTTCTTTCTCATCCACACGTTTGTTAAAAAACATCTCTTAAAGCTTGTCACATCTACCTCATACGGTGTCTATGAGTGGTATAAAATCTATTGGATAGCATCATCTTTTCTTAAATAAAAAGGAAAAGCCAAGTACGATCACGCTATTTATCCCCTAATGTTGCAACATCCCCTGCTATTTAAGAGAATGCATAAAAGGCATTTATTCTTTCCTAAAGTGTTTTTATCCATACATTACTCCTCCTTGTAATGTATAAAAGAATAATTTTATTAATTTAATATAGAGAAATTTAAAACGAAAAAACCTTACGATATTTAGAGTTCTCATTATGTAAAACGATAAATTACCATTATAAATTAATATGTTGTTAATAATCGTCTTAAAGGATAATGTTTTACAGCACTAAAGATCTGATTACTCTGCAAAATGAGCTCGTTCTTTTCCCTTAATGTTCTTTATCACCTTATATCCTTGCTTAGAGCACGTACAGCTCGTGCAGTTTCACATTGTAATGCTTTTTGTGCTAAAATTTTCATATCTTCAAAACTATGAGTCTGTAAACACGCCTTTACTGGAGAAATATCGCAAGATATCATAGAAAGCTCATGAATTCCCAATCCAGTCAAAATCATTGCACCAAAAGGATCTCCAGCCATACCACCACATACACTAACCCAACACTTATGTTGTGCAGCTCCCTGAATAGTCTGATAAATCATACGCAAAACTGCTGGATCAAGGCTATCAGCTTCAGACACAAGGTACGGACTTTGCCGATCAACAGCCATTGTATACTGTGTTAGGTCATTGGTTCCAATTGAAAAAAAATCAACATGGGCGCTTAATACATCTGCCATAATGGCCGCTGCTGGAACTTCGATCATAATACCAAGTTTTAATTTTGGTGCATCAACATCGTTGCGGATTTCCTCTGCAATCTTTTTTATAGCGACAATCTCTGAAACAGACATGACCATCGGAAACACAATCCATAGATCTCCACCCTCTTTTGCCGCTCGATATAAAGCACGTAATTGAGGCACCAAAAGATCACGTCGACGTAACAAAAGCCGCGTTCCTCGAACACCTAAAAAAGGATTGTCCTCTTTAGATAAATGTAAATGCGTAACCTGTTTATCTCCACCAATATCAAGTGCACGAATAATTAATGGCTTATCTCCTACAGCTGTAATCATCGCCCGATATATATTAAATTGTAGCTCTTCATCCGGAATATATGGATTCTCTAAAAACAAAAATTCCGTGCGCATGAGTCCAACACCTTCAGCCCCTAAATCAAGCGCAACAGGAACCTGATTTGCGTAGTTGACATTAGCCATGATACGAATTCTTTGACCATCTGTCGTTTGCGCTGGTAACCTACATGCATTTATTTCACTGACACGTTTTTGCGCAACAGTATCAATATGCTTTTGAGCATCTTCAACGTCTTCAAGCGTAGGATTAAGGTAAATAAACCCGTTATCGCCATCAATAATAGCCTGAATATCAGACTGAATTGCTAAAATATCATCACCTGCAGCAACAACCATTGGAATACCAAGAGTACGCGCCAAAATAGCTGTATGAGATAATGGACCTCCCCATGCTGTTGCTAATCCTTTTACCCTTGTACAATCAAGTTGTGCTACATCAGAAGGAGAAAGGTCATTTGTAACCAGAATTACACCATGTGGAATATCATTTAAAAAGAACGATCTATAGGATGGATTGATTTCACCTAAAACACGTCGACCAACATCAACTAAATTAACAGCACGTGCTGCTAACAAAGGATTATCTACCTTAAAAAACATATCTGAAAATTGACGAACCGCTCTATCCCAAGACCAAGCGACACCATGACCTTCCGCTATAAAACGACAAGCTTGAGCTATTAAATTTTCATCTTCAAGCAAAACCATTTGCGCAGAAAAAATCGCAGCAGAATCTGCTCCCATACGCACTGTAATATCAGAAATCACAGATGCCATTTTATGTTTTGTTTTTGTAAGAGCATTTTCAAGACATGCTGCACCAACTGCAAAATCAATTGGCTGATCTATTATGGAAATATCATTTTGCCTTAAAACAAAAATCTTACCAAATGCTAATCCTGAACTAGCTCCAACACCAGAAATGCCTTTTTGCATAGAGCGTGGATACCAACCATGAAAAGCCTTTGTTTGAGATTCCATTGCTCTCATCAGACATTTTTCACTAATACTCACTTTTTTTGCAATAGCAATGGCATCATTGAGAAGTTGTGCTCCTTCTGCAGCATCTGTAGAAAAAATCAGAACATCACCGTTTTTTACTCCTAATTGCAATAAACCAACCAAATTTTTCATTTCAACGGTATATTGACCATGGCGAACTCTGATGGAACTTTGAGCCTTTTTCGCAAAATCAACCCAAAGAGAAGCTGGTCGTGCATGAAGACCACTTGGATAATCTAAAGTCCATTCCTGACACACAGAAAGGTCACCAATAAAAGTTTTTTCTATCTTCATATTTTGGTCAAACAAAGTTGTAACAATTTGTTGTTTGTCCATAGTTGTTGCAAGTACTTCAAGCTGTTTTTTATCAAATAAAAGAGACGTCAATTTTTTACAAATTTCTCTATAGCGATCTGGACACGCTGCAATGGCAATAACCAAATATGCTTTCTTGCCATCCTGCCACTCAACACCAGCAGGAACCTGTATAACAGCAACAGCATCCTTGATAATTAAATCACGATTTTCAGCCATACCATGAGGAATGGCTATACCATTTCCAAGCCAAGTATTGGTTGTTTCTTCACGTTCAAGCATGCTTGCCAGATAACACTTATCAACTGCACCAACCTGCACAAGCAATTCAGCAGCAGCATAAATTGCATCATTTTTATGATCAAAAGCAGCTGCAAGTTGTACAGATCTTATAGACAAGATTTCACCATCAGCAAAATCTACATTCATTGCTTCTGCTTTCTCATATCTCATCATGAATTCAAATTGCCTCACATTTGAACACCAATATCTCTGATACATTCCTTTTCAAAGCTGCATTTCCCAAAATACAAGCTATAAATACCACCACAGCTCTCTTTATATTTTACAGAATATAGCTAAGTGAGGTGCTTAAATACCTCAATATAACCGATAAAACAATTAGATATTATTATCCACCTAAGTGCTTAAAACCATCATAAACAAGTCTGCCTCTTACTCTTTTACTTTACAAAGACAAAACCCCGTTTTTTACAGCACCAATCACCTGAAAAACTATGCTTTCAAAATGCTCTCATTATCCTAAGTTATCCAACATAACTTTTCACTATTCTCCCTACAAGAAAGCATCCTTCCCAATCATCCGTAACTTCAGCTAATATTTTAATTGATTCCTCAAAGTTTATTTAACCTATTATCCCTCTTTATAAGTTTATTACATAATTACAAATTGCTCCATGCAACTTATCATCTTTAAAATTCCGTGCTACCCATCTTATGATATCAAACTCTCGATATATAATATTTATATATTTTAAGCTACACCTTTACTTCAATCAATATCGCAAATACACAATGCCCTCTGTCGCACATTTGCAAAGTACGACATCCCCCCCCAAGCACCATCACCAACTACTAAAATCAAGAAAAACTCTACAAATAAGATAAATAAAGTAAAAAATGAAAAGCAATTATTGCCTTAACCCTAGCTCTTATGCTTGTCTATTTTCAACAATACACAATAATAGTGAAATCAGAAAAAATATTCTTGAAGGGCGCTGATTGCAAGTTGGTTATTTTTATATCTTTAAACACCGTACTCCTTAAAAATATAATTTCACTCTCGATTTACCGAAAATTCCTTAATGCACGTCACTTTCAAAGTAGTTTTGACTACCTTCTTATGGATTTTTTATCCCTATGTCTTTTTAAATGAATAGCCCCACCTACCCACACTACCACCTAAAAACAGTATGACAACTCATCAATACCACAATGCCGATAAAAAGATCCATCTTTATCAAAATGATTACATCAATAATGCTCTCATTAAATTTCTCATAATTTTCTGAAAACAAACTGCTTCTCTTATAAGAAATTACTCGACGCTTCTTCATACATAAAAAGAAAGTCTCTCCTCACTATTATTATACAGAAACTTATCAACAAACTCTATCATAATATCAATATGTTCAGTACTAAATACTAACATAACAGCGCAGAAACTTTTTCCCTCATTGAGAAAAGCCATTTCCTCAATTCTACCTTTTTCGTATATCTTCTACATTTATTATAGTACCAACGCAAAAAGGGAAAGATAAGACTCTATCTTTCCCTTTTAATACTTATAAAACCACAACTATAATTCAATGAAATCCTGTTGATTTCTAGAGAGTGTTACAGATTACTCTGCTGCCTCCAGCATAGGAATGACTGAAACATAGGAACGATTACCCGCTTTGCGTTGAAAAGAAACCTTTCCATTTGATAATGCAAAAAGCGTATGATCTTTTCCAATACCAACATTGTTACCAGGATGCCAACGTGTACCACGCTGGCGAATAATAATATTTCCGGCAATAACGGTTTCACCACCAAATTTTTTAACGCCTAGACGTTTCGATTCTGAATCACGACCATTACGCGAGGAACCACCAGCTTTTTTATGTGCCATAGACGCTCTCCTTTAATCTTTCTTACTCTTTGATGCTACAGACGCTTTCTTCTGCGGCGCAGTCTTTTTTTCAACTGTTTTTTTAGCCGTCTTCTCAACAGAAGCAGCAGCTTTTGTTTCTTTTGGTGTAATTGCTTCTTCTTTTATCGGTTTTGCAGCAACTTTTTTAGGTTTTGAACCACCCATTAATATTTCTAAAACACGAAGCCTCGTAAATTCTTGACGATGGCCACGCGTGCGTTTAGAATTTTGACGACGGCGCTTCTTAAATGCGATAACCTTGCGCCCACGTGCCTGTTCTAAAATCTCAGCTGTCACCAATGCATCAGCAACGACAGGGGTACCAATAACCGCATTACCTTCTTGCCCAACCATTAATATGTCATTGAATTCAACCACATCACCCGCATTTCCACTAACTTTTTCAACTTTTACCACTTGATTAGCAACAATGCGGTATTGCTTACCACCAGTTTTAATGACTGCGAACATTTTTTATCCTTCCGTTCACTCCAGCTCTTATTTAATTTCTGCCTTGAAATAAGGGAAAATAGGCTGCTTTTTATCAGTCGTAATAGATCCCAAAGAAGGATAAAACCTTCTTCAACACAAATATGCGCAGATTTCCCCACGCTTATATTTTGTATATATGAAGGAATTTCTATTCTCTGTCAATAAAGTCCCATAAAAAAGAAAAAAAGGTTGTACCAAAAACAATTGAAGGTTATCTACCACTTATACACTCAAATAGTGCCGATTTTTGTTTCACTTTATTATGGAGAGATGGCTGAGTGGTTGAAAGCACCGCACTCGAAATGCGGCATAGGGGCAACTCTATCGGGGGTTCAAATCCCTCTCTCTCCGCCACAGTTTATAAAGCGATATTATTAAAACTGTCTTTAATCGTAGCTTTCCGGTTGTAGCTTGTCAGCAGTGTAGCTTGCCAGCGGGTTTTGTATATTTTGCCACTAGGTTTTGTACCAATTTATTTTTTTCGAAGGATTTTAAGGGGGGGCTCAAAGGGTCTTCAAAGACCTCTCAAAGGTCTTTATCGTTTTTGCGAATAAATTCTCATTTTTACAATTTTTGCACTTTTTTGATTTTCTGTTACATAAATCTAATCCAGATAATAAGAGAAGGCATAGTAAAATTAAAGAATTATCTCATATTTCTCTCTCATTCTACTTTTGCTTAGTTAGTACAAAACCTACTGTAAAATTATATTATTTTGCACGTCTTGCTTGAATATGTGCTAGCAACCCTAATGTTGAACTATCACGATTATCCGCTTTACTTTCTCCACGAAGAATTGGTAGTAACTCGTTTGCTAATTCTTTACCAAGTTCAACACCCCATTGATCAAATGAATTAATATTCATTAAAATCCCTTCAACAAAAGTGCGATGTTCATAAAGCGCAATAAGACGACCGAGTGCAAAAGGTGTTAATGAATCTTGAACCAGCGTAATGCTGGGACGGTTTCCTTTAAAACTTCTATGACGTGCTAAATGGTCTGCTTCACCCTCATCAACTCCATTTTTTATCAAGATATGCCGAGCATCTTCAAGACTACGCCCCTTCATCAAGGCTTTTGATTGTGCTAAACCGTTTGCTAGCAACATCTCATACATAGAATGTAATTTTTTCTCATGCCCTTTTATAAATAAAATAAATTCTACAGGAATAATATCTGTTCCTTGATGCAGAAGCTGAAAAAAAGCATGTTGACTATTTGTTCCTGAATCCCCCCAAACAATTGGACCACTTGAAAAACTTAATGGTTTTCCATCCAGCGAGACTTGTTTACCATTTGATTCCATATCAAGCTGTTGTAAATAAGCTGGAAAATGTATTAAACGCTGTGCATAAGGAATGATCGAACGTGATGAATAACCACAAATAACACGATGCCAGAATCCTAAAAGAGCAAAACGAATAGGAATATTTTTATGCAAAGGCATAGTTTTAAAATGTTGATCCATTTGCAAAGCACCATTGAGAAATTGGCGAAAATTTCCACCACCTATTGCAAACATAACAACAAGTCCAATGGCTGACCAAATTGAATAACGTCCTCCAACCCAATTCCAAAATTTAAAAACTCTTGTGGAATCTATGCCAAATTCTGCCACTTTATCAAGCGCACTTGAAACAGCAACAAAATGCGTACAAACGGCTTCTTCTCCTAAATGTGAACAAATCCACTGACGTGCAACTTGAGCATTGACCATTGTTTCAGCCGTTGTAAAAGTTTTAGAAGCAATGACAAACAGCGTTGTTGCTGGATTCAAAATAGAGAGAGTATCAGAAATATGGGCACTGTCAGCATTCGAAACAAAATGACACTGTGGACCATCATGATAAGGTTTTAAAGCATATGTGACCATTGCAGGACCAAGATCAGAACCACCAATACCAATATTGACAATATCACTTATTCTCTCGCCACTGCTTCCCTTATAGCTTCCATCACGCACCTTTTCAGAAAATCTTTCCATATCTTCAAGGACGTCTTGAATATCGCGAATAAGATTATGACCATCCAACATGAAAATTTCATCAGCAGGTAAACGTAATGCAATATGAAGAACTGAGCGTTTTTCAGTTGTATTAATCGCCTTACCAGAAAACATTGCATCACGCCGGCCTAACACATCTGCTGCGACCGCTAAATCATCTAGAAGTTGCAATGTTTTAAATGTCACACCACATTTTGAAAAATCGAAAAGAAGATCATCAAGTCTGAGGGAAAAATGGGAAAAACGCTGTTCATCTTCTACAAAATGCCGACGAATATCATAGACCCCATCCTTTGCGGCATGGTTTCTTAAAGCTTTTAATGTGGCTTCAAAAGCCATTTCATTTCGAATCGAAAAGCTATCTCCCATAAGCTTATCCTATACGGTTATTGATAATGAAATCTATGCCCAAACAATAACAAAGCAGAAAACACCTCCTTTATTGCTCGCTATTTTCACTGCTCACATAAAAATGAAGGAATATACAAAATAAAAGGATAAGATCCGAAAATGATATTTTTACAAGAATAAACTTTCAAATCTTTTCTATCATATACATCATTTAACTTGATTGAGTTCTTTTGTTAAACGTAAATCTTCTTCTGCTTTTGGTCTTATAAAACGCCCTAAAAAAAGATAAACAACCGGTGTGACATAAAGCGTAAAAATAGTTGCTAAACCTAAGCCACCAACGATAACCCAACCTAAGGCTATACGAGCTTCTGCGCCAGCACCTTTGGCCAAAACCAAAGGAATACCTCCTAAAATGGCACAAATCATTGTCATACAAACTGGACGAAGGCGAATGTTTGCTGCTTCTTCTACGGCTTCACGCACGCTTCTTCCCTGATCGCGTAATTGATCTGCAAATTCAACAATGAGAATACCATTTTTTGCCATAACACCAATTAACAAAATTAATCCAATTTGGCTGTAAATATTAAGACTTACACCACTTAATAGCATAGCAATTACAGCACAACCAATCCCTAATGGGACAGTGGCCATAATAATGAATCCTGAAATAAAGCTTTCAAACTGAGCAGCCAAAATCAACAAAATAATCAAAAAAGCAATGCCAAAAACAATCATAAAATTGGAAGATGTTTCGTTAAGCGTTTCGGCTTCCCCTAAGGGAACCAAGTAAGTTCCTTTCGATAACAAAGGAGAAGCAATTTTCTGTACAGTTTGGTAAGCTTCCCCTAAAGCGATATCTGGAGCAAGATTTGCGCTTAAAATAACAGCACTCATGCGTTTTTCCCGTTTTAATTGAGGAGCAATAGCTTTTTCATGTAAACGCGCAATAACCGATAAAGGAACATATCGATTGTCTTTGGTTTTTAAAAAAATATTTTCTAAATCGCTAGGACTCTTCATAGAATTTGTACGCGATATCAATTTAACATCGTAAGAATGATCATCCACGTTAATGGAACCAATCTTTTTACCATCCAACATTGTTTGTAATGTATCGCCCAAATTGGTGATATCAATCCCTAAATCGGAGGCTTTTTTTCGATTGATTTCAATAAAAAATTGCGGTTGTGTTGCATCAACAGTAAGGCGTGGGCGAATAAAACGCGGATCATCTTGTAAAGCACTTACCAGCTTATCAGCAATGGGTTGTAATATTGCATAATCATTGCCAAGAATTGCAAATTGCAACCCTTGCCCAGTTCCGCTCACACCTAGAGAATTTCCCTGCGCAGCAAACACAAAAACTGCGGGAAACTGTTTAACCTTTGCATTAATATCTTTCACGATTTCTTGCTGACTCCGTAAACGTTTATCCCAAGATGAAAGCAATAAAATCAAAAAAGCAGTATTGGGTGAACCGCCAGCACCCGCAATAGAGTAACTGTTAGCAATCTCCCCTGCATCACGTAATGGCTGTAGACTTGCTTCAATTTGCTCTATTTGCTCGTTCAAATATTGTGTTGAAATACCTTGTGGTCCATTAATAACCAAAAAGATCACAGCTCTGTCTTCTGCTGGCGTTAATTCCTGTTGTAGCTTCGTATAGCCTCCAACACAAAGACCCGCAAAAATAAGTGAAGCAAAAACAACAGCCCAAGGCTTTTCTAAACACTTATGCAAACTGTAAGTATATGCCTTATGAAAAAAAGTACCTAATTTATATAAAAAAGCAAAATGATGGGACTTTTCCTCTTTTTCCTCAATATGTTCTTTGAGAAAACGCGAAGCCAACATTGGACAAAGCGTTAAGGCAACAACTGAAGAAAGCAAAATAGAAATTGCCAAAACAAAACCAAATTCTCTAAAAAGACCTCCAACTTGCCCAGGAAGAAAGGAAATAGGAACAAACACAGCCACTAATGTCAATGTTGTTGCTAAAACAGCAAAAAACACTTCACGTGTTCCTATCACCGCTGCTGCTCTGGAACCTAATCCCATATTGCGCCACCGAACAATATTCTCAAGAACAACAATGGCATCATCCACAACAAGCCCTGTTGCTAAAACAAGTCCTAAAAATGTGAGAATATTCAATGAAAACCCTACAAGATAAATAGCCGCAATGGTACCAATCAAAGCGACAGGAAGAGATAAAGCAGGTATCAGCGTTACACGAATGTCTCTGAGAAAAAGAAAAATGACCAAGATAACGCTCAAAATAGCAATGACCAACGCAACTTCAACCTCATGAAGAGCGCTTTTAATAAAAATTGCATCGTCATTAATAACGTCTATATTTACAGAAGAAGGAACAATACTTTTGAGATTATCAACAACGGCTCTCACACCTTCAGAAATATTAAGAGTGTTGGATTGTGCTTTACGCACGATACCTAATCCAATACCTGTCTTTCCATTGATACGAAGAATAACTGTTTCTATATCCGGCGATAAAGTAACATGCGCAACATCACCAAGATGCACATGAGGCTTTAAAACAACTTGTTCAAAAGATTCTGGTGTTGTTAAACGTGCAGTAGCACGTACAACTAAAGTTTGCTTAGAATTGCGTAATGACCCTACTGGCACATCTGTTGTCATATCAGCAAGAACACGTGAAATATCTGCTACAGTTAATCCATAACTTGCAAGTTTTGCTTGATCTATATCAATCTGAAAAATCTTTGTGCGAGCACTATCGACCTGTACATCACCAACACCATCAACAGCAGAAATAGCATCAACAATCTGATCGTTTACAATCGTGGTTAAATCATCAACACTCATTGTTGGTGACGTCACAACCAAATACATCATGGCAGCAGCATTCGAATCTGCTTTAATAATCAAAGGCGAATCCGCATCTTTCGGTAAAGAATAGGTAACACGAGAGAGAGCATCACGAATATCAGATGCTGCAACATTCAAATCAACACCGACATTAAAGTTAATCTTCACACGGGAGCGTCCAAAAGAAGACGTTGAAGAAATCGTCTTAACACCTGAAACACGAGAAACAGCATCTTCTATAACTTTTGTAACTTCACGATCAATTGTTTCTGCCGATGCACCAGAAAACATCGTCACAATCGTTGTTACAGGAGTATCAACATCGGGTAATTCTCTTACATCAACATTTAACCATGCTGCAAATCCTGCAATAATGATCATAGCATTCAAAACAAGAGTAAAAACCGGTCTGCGAATAAATAAGGTAATGAGACCACCTTGCTCCACCTTTGACATAGGCTGTTTTGTGCTCAATTCTTGGCTCATTGTATATCCGTTCCATAACCTACTGATAATTGCTGTTGATGAGACTTTGGATCATCAATAGTTACTTTACTTCCTGGATAAAGCATTTGCACCCCTTGAATGACAACTTGATCACCATTTTCTAGGGGAGCTTTCACGAAAACATGATCGGCTTTATGCTGAATAATTGTTACGGGAATAGACTCTACTTTTCCTTCTCTCACACGCCAAACGAATGACCCTTTACTATTCCATTGAACTGCAAGAGGATTAACGACAGGAAAAGAACCACCATGAAACTGCAAGGAAACAGAAAAGGACATACCAGACATGAGCGTATCTTTTTCATTATTGATTTCAACCTGAACATGAAGTGTGCGACTTTCTGGATCAACGATATTATCAATCGCATAAATATGACCAACAAAAGATCTATCTGGCTGCGCGATTAACGTTGCCGTTACCTCATCTCCTTTATGGATGCGCGACACATATCGTTCAGGGGCCCATATATCGACCAAAATACGTTCTCTATTCTCAATACGGCCTATTACAGTATTAAGGGTCACGTTATTCCCCGCATCAACGGGCAAAATACCAACAACTCCAGGAATCGGTGCTCGAATTGTTCGCCGATCGAGATCTAATTCAGCATTACGCAAAACTAAATTTGCGTTATCCAACTCTAAGCGTGCCATAATTTCTTGAACTTCCGTTGCTGTATTGCTGGCGCGTAATTTAAGAATACGCGAAAGCGTCAACGCATTGTTATCACGTTGCACTTTTGCTTTTGCAGCCGCTATTTCTTCTTTTTTAGAATCAAGCTTTGCAATCACATCATCAGCTTGTACTTTTGTACCCGCTGATACAAAAAGCTTATCAATAACACCTGAGGATAAAGGGGTAAGCTCGACTTCTGCAAGAGCTTTTCCACTCCCAAGAACGTTAAGTTGTTCATAAAGATCTTGAACTTTTACAAGATCAACGACAACATTTACCGGTGGCCTTCCCATTTTTTCATTTGAAGCTTTATCCGATACTCTTGTTTTATCCACCATAGAAATGGGTTGGTCTGCACTCTTTTTTCCAGCCCAATAAGTAACCGTTAAAACAACGATTAAAAACACTAATGGAAAGCTCTTTTTTAATAACGCCATACATCCGCCCTTGCTGTGTCATGTTCATCTGAAATAGTTTTCAACAGTAATATCGGCGTTTTACACAAAAACCCAACAGCGGGTGTGTATATCTTACCCCCACCGCAAAAAACACATCTCATCTCTGCTTGACTATCTTTCATAGATTAAAACGTCAAGTTAACTATCGTTCATATTGCTTTGTATGGTCATGACAAAAAAATGTTCATATCAAAACCAACTGAAGCCATAATATATTATATCCTTTTTTAAAATATATCATAAAAAAAGAGAGATTTTTTTTATGACGACTCAAGTTTCACTTGCATTTCTTTAATGAAACGATTAGGAACCCTTTGTCTTAGACAATGTAAAAAATTGAAATGTATGCACCCGTAGCTCAGCTGGATAGAGCACCAGACTACGAATCTGGGGGTCAGGAGTTCGAATCTCTTCGGGTGCGCCATCTATCAATATCTTCTTATAAAGTCAGACTTTTTAAATTCTTTATTTTGTGATTTATTTTTACCTATCTTTGTATTTTGTTATTTCATTCTGTTGTGAGTCGTTTCTTTAGCCATTTGCTAGAATAAGATGTTATGAGTCCTTCAATTCAGCTCTAAGGTGCTTTTATTAGCTTATAATCGTAGCGATTGCATGAGTAGCGTATGTTGTTGTTTTCTTTTATCAATCTATGCGCTTGTTTTTGGTCTCTTCCGGATTATACTCTCTACTCAGTTAGGTAATTTTTTACGTGCTTATTTCTAATTGTTCCATAACTGGATGTTTCTGGATATTTTATTCATAGCAGTCCCATCTTAAGAGGGACTTCAGATGTGCCGCCATAAATTCCGGTTTACCACCATGTGAAACTTTTTCAGTGTGTTGTTGGAAAGAATAAATAAACTACTTCTCAAACGTACTACTATGAAACACTTATGGTATCCATTAATGTCATCAGCATTTGTTGCAAACCAAAGCTTCTTTTCGCAATATTTTTAATTGAATTAAACGTATTTTTACTGCTTAAAAGCAAAAAGATTCTTTTTCCTAAAAAACAATAAAACTCTTCTTGTGCTTCTTTAGCATTATCTCTTGCATGGCATATCATCGATTTCTATGATATCTTAATATTTTTCTGTTCTCTATGAATTTTTCCAATTAATCCATAGAGTACAGATCTCAAACATTAATAAAAGCTGAATTTAAAGAATTTTTCCATGCCTAAAACTGATATTGAAATTGCTCGCACTGCTAAAAAGCAACATATTATTGAAATTGCACAAAAAATTGGTATTTCACATGAAAATCTCATTCCCTATGGTCATGATAAAGCTAAAATTTCTTCTGAATACATAAAATCGCTTAATAAAAATCCAGATGGTAAACTTATCCTTGTCACAGCTATCAATCCCACACCTGCCGGAGAAGGCAAAACAACAACAACAGTTGGACTAAGTGATGCTCTTAATCTTATTGGTAAAAAAACAATAGCTACCTTGAGAGAACCATCTTTAGGTCCCTGTTTTGGTGTAAAAGGTGGTGCTGCTGGTGGTGGTTATGCGCAAGTCATTCCAATGGATGACCTTAATTTACATTTTACCGGTGATTTTCATGCTATTACAGCTGCTCATAATCTTCTTGCCGCAATGATAGATAATCATCTTTATTGGGGAAATACTCTAAACATTGATCCACGTCGCATTGTTTGGAAACGCGTTCTTGATATGAATGACCGTGTATTGCGCGATATTGTCATTTCATTGGGGGGCATAACAAATGGTTTTCCACGTCAAACAGGTTTTGATATTACTGTTGCATCAGAAATTATGGCGCTTCTTTGTCTCTCTGAAAATTTAGAAAACCTTACACAACGACTCAAAAAAATTATTGTTGCTTATCGTTATGATAAAACGCCCATCACCGTTGCTGATCTCAATGCGGAAGGTGCAATGGCAGTTCTTCTCAAAGATGCTATACAACCCAATCTCGTACAGACAATTGAAAATAATCCTGTTCTCGTTCATGGAGGACCTTTTGCCAACATTGCTCATGGTTGCAATTCAGTTATAGCAACAAAAACTGCTTTAAAACTTGCTGATTATGTTGTCACAGAAGCAGGGTTTGGAGCAGATCTTGGAGCAGAAAAGTTCTTCAATATCAAATGTAGGCAAGCAGGTATTGTACCAAATGCTACAGTGATCGTCGCAACTATTCGTGCATTAAAAATGAATGGTGGTCTGGATAAAAATAACCTGACAGAAGAAAATATCACCGCTTTAGAAAAAGGAGCTGCCAATCTTTTACGACACATAAAAAATATGAAGCACTACGGTATTCCTTGTGTTGTGGCTATCAATCATTTTGACAGCGATAGCGATGCTGAAATAAAAACATTACAAAAAATAGTTGCAACAACTGGACACAAAGCTATTATCTGTAAGCATTGGGAACAAGGTGGAAAAGGCGCTATAGAACTTGCACAAGAACTCGTTACCTTGATTGAAAAGCACGATTCTGATTTTAAAGTTCTCTATCAAGATGATATTCCACTCGTTCAAAAAATTAATTGTATTATAACAAAGCTATACGGTGGACGTGGCGCCATCATCTCAGCCCCTATTCTCAAACAACTTGAAACTTGGGAAAAAGAAGGTTTTGGCGTCTACCCTATTTGTATGGCCAAAACACCTTATTCTTTTTCTTCTGATCCCAAGCAATACGGAGCTCCTGTTGATTTTGAAATTCCCATACGAGAAGTTCGTCTCTGTGCGGGAGCCGGTTTTATTGTTGTCATTTGTGGAGATGTTATGACCATGCCGGGACTACCCCATTATCCCACGGCGGAAAAAATTCATCTTGACGAAAATGATCAAATACAAGGACTTTCATAAGTTTATAATCATGAAATCTATCATTCATTATAAAAAGCATTTTATTACAAAAAAAATAGAATTTTTAAAAGCGATATAGACAAATGTCTTATTTATATGATATAAGTTTTTGTCCTTTTGGATATGCCTTTAAAAGGACGTAGGTTTTCCTATTATTTGTGACACTGAAAAAAGCAGGATAAATAGTGCAAGTACTCGTTCGTGATAATAATGTTGATCAAGCGCTCCGCGCGTTGAAAAAAAAGATGCAGCGTGAAGGTATCTTCCGTGAAATGAAAATGCGTAGTTATTATGAGAAGCCATCTGAGAAGCGTGCTCGTGAAAAAGCTGAGGCTATTCGTCGTACACGTAAGCTTGCTCGTAAGCGTGCACAAAGAGAAGGTTTTGTTAGTAACGGACGGACTGTTGCGGTAAAGTAATGTGCTTTATGATATTATATAATTGCATAAGCAATAGATAGTAAGCTACTAGAAAATTTTATCTTCATAGGCAATTGCGATGAATTGCTTGTGTAGGTTTTTATGTACAATGTTATCTAATATGTTAGTTATTTGAAAATAATAAGGTTTCTATCATAGAGGTGGTTTTTATTTCACTCTTATATTTCAAAAAATAGATAACAAACTACACTTTAGATATTAAAGCGACTTTTTCCTATGTAAATTGAGTGCGGGGTGTTTTATTATCACTTTTTGCTATAATTTTCTCCTTCTGGATATCTCTTAAATAACTGCTTCTTATGTGCAAATTTCATGATGAATTTCTTTTTTGTCATTAAATATTCTACATCTTTCGATCATCCTAGGTCTGATTACAAAACAAAAATAACTATCGCAATATGCGATTGTGTGTAAATATATGATATTAAATGCATAATCCTCTTTACCTTCAGTTATGTAACAAAACGATATAATTCCATAACTTTTATATCTCTTGATTCTGTCTCTCTAAAGGATGACGAATTTCAACCACTGCACTACAGATTCTTTTTTCTTGATAAAATTCTTCTATTCATCACTTATGTAATTACCCTCATCAGTGTATCGAATAAGCCTTTCTATTTCATTCAACTTTCTTCTATACTGAGTTAGAGAAAAAGAAAATTGACAATAAACAGAGAAAATACTGTATTTTAATATGGATGAATGTGCCTTTTATTACCATTTTTGATGGAAATGTTTTTAAAATTTAAATAACGAGTTAAAGTTTTTAACGCGGAGATTTATTATTATAAGTAATCGTTTTTCATATTAAGTAATAATTCTGAATAACGTAAAGTTTCTCAACACTTTCTCATATTGAATCAATCAAGATTATCTTCTTGTACATCATAAGCGGGATTCGTATGCAAATAGAATAAAAGCTATTTAAGAAAAAACAAAAATGCTTCTTATAAACACTATAAATAATAGGAACTGCATAACATTGAAAGCTGGTAAATAGAACGATGGAGCCAGCTTATCTACCATACGGATAAGCATTATCATGGCATAAGATTAGAGTGTAGAAAATTTTATAAATGAATTATCACGAAAAAGTGTCCTGTTAAAATTAGCCCTTCATATATCAATCTACTCTATAATGTTGCTCATATTTTTACGCTTAAATGTTTTATTTATCGTATTATTTTGTTCATTCAAAACTTCTTTTCAAGCCACACAATAATCCCTTTCTGAACAGCTCTTTGTTCATAGTATGCATACATGCACTTTTACTTTGAGAAACAAACTCAGAAAAGAGATGCAATACTTTAGCCCTAATTTCCTGTACAAAAACTGCCTATGGCTCCAATATACTTTACTGTTTTATCACGCTTACAGCTACATAAAAATCTAATGTTTATTTATATCTACCCCCTCATAAACAAGATAAGCACTAAGAAATACAAACCTTTTGTTTTCCTTATTTTGATATTTTTGTAGCAATTTTTTCATCGTTTAGATCTCTTTAACGAGCAATGTGTCATACTTTTTATCAGTTTCCAGTCTTATCTTTCAGATTTTAAATTTCCAATATATGACGAAATAAAGGAGTTCGGTGTGCAAAATTCTCGTTGGTTTCGCGTTTCAATACTCATATCATGTATCTTAATAGCAACAGTCATTGTATTGGGTTCACCTCATTTGTTGCATGCACAAACATTTAATCAAAATTTAGGGCCCAGTGGTTTACCACTTCCGCGATTTGCTTCGATTAAACCCACCAGCGTTAATGTACGCGTCGGACCAGGAAGCAACTATTCTATCATTTTCACCTACAAAAAGAAGGGCTTACCTATTGAAATCATTCAAGAATATGATCAATGGCGCAAAATTCGTGATGCAGAAGGCGATGAGGGATGGGTGTATCAATCGCTTTTATCGGGAAAGCGAACTGCTATAACTATTCCATGGCAAAAAGATAAAACAAAAAGGCTGATGCTACGAAAAAACCCCACCGACAACGCAGAACTTGTGGCGGAAGTAGAACCTAACGTCATTGGTAACATCCGCCAATGTGATGGACAATGGTGCGAAATAAACATTAATAATACGCGCGGATGGCTTCAGCAACCCCAGTTATGGGGAATCTATCCTGATGAAAAAGTAAAAGGTTGGTGAATACTCAGACTCAACAAGTTTAATTTTTATTCCTCATTAAATATCCTCACTGCCTATCGCAAGATTGATTTTTTGGTTTCAATCGCACGATTAAATCAACATGTGAAATTTCCATACCTTCTGGTGGCTTAGGCAAATTTCTAATAATGGGAGCTTCTTCCAAATTATAAGGAATATCAAGAATACGATTTTCACCTTCTATATAAAAATGGTAGTGATCAGAGGTATTGGTATCAAACCAAGTTTTTGAACCTTCTACGGCAATAATCCGTAATAATCCCGCTTCCGTAAATTGATGAAGCGTATTATAAACCGTTGCTAAAGATACAGGTACACCTGCCCTCACCGCTTCCTCATAGAGCTCTTCAGCAGTAATATGACGATTTCCTTGAGAAAAAATCATATGTGCAAGCTCCAACCGCTGACGTGTTGGACGCAGACCATTTTGACGCAAATGTTTTTCTAACATAGAAATGGAATAATATTGCACAATTTTTCCACACTCTTTTGTGAACTGCTGCTCTTCATTCATATCTAAATTGTCTGCACTCACTGACATAATTACAAACCCAAATATATTCCTGCTAAATAAGATCAAAATACAAAAAAATGGGAATAGTATGGTGTAATCTTGTATTCCATTTTTAAATAATTACCTATGTAGAATACATAAAAAAAGGCTTTTGTCATTAAAAATGATATAAAATCATTTCCCTCTCTTTAAAATTTGCTCTAAAAGTAGGTTGGGAAAAGCGCAGAAATAAAGATATATGCAAATAAATGGAGTAACAATGGCTGAACAAAAGTCTCGCTACACTTATGAAGAGCTTCTAAGCTGCGCTCGCGGCGAAATGTTTGGTAGAGGTAATGCGCAATTGCCAGCACCGCCAATGTTAATGATTCATCGAATCACTCAAATTAGTGAAACTGATGGTAAATACAATAAAGGAATGGTTCGCGCCGAATTTGACATTACACCTGACATGTGGTTCTTTAATTGTCACTTTATAGGCGATCCCGTCATGCCAGGATGTCTCGGACTGGATGGTATGTGGCAATTAACAGGTTTTTTTCTTGGTTGGCTAGGCGAACCAGGCAAAGGAAGAGCAATATCAACAGGTGAAGTAAAGTTATCAGGGATGGTAACTCCACAAACCAAAATTCTTGAATATGAAATAGATTTTAAGCGTATTCGACGTGGAAATTTAGTCTTAGGAATAGCTGATGGGTGGCTAAAAGCAGATGGAGAGACTATTTATAAGGCGAACGATTTACGCGTTGCTTTATTCAAAGAAGATTGAACGTTATTTCCGTCAGAAAGAACTTTTCACTATTCTGTATGGAACGAGGAGGTATGAATGCGTCGAGTTGTTGTAACCGGAATGGGAATTGTCTCCGCAATTGGAAATAACCCTGGAGCTGTTTTAACCAGTTTACGTGAAGCAAAATCCGGAATTTCTTACGCACCTCAATATGCTGAATTAGGCTTTCGTAGCAGAGTTTATGGCAAGCCCGATATTAATATAGAAGAACTCGTAGATCGACGTGCTCTACGTTTTCATGGGCGTGGAACAGCATGGAATCACATCGCCATGGATCAAGCAATTGCTGATGCGGGTCTAGAACCGCATGAAGTATCGAACGAACACACGGGTATTATTATGGGTTCTGGAGGTGCTTCAACACATTCAATCGTAGAAGCTGCTGACATTACACGCCAAAAAGGTCCAAAACGTGTTGGACCTTTTGTTGTCCCTAAAGCGATGAGTTCCACAGCATCTGCAACATTAGCAACTTTCTTTAAAATAAAGGGGATTAATTATTCAATCTCTTCAGCTTGTGCTACCTCCAATCATTGTATTGGTAATGCTTACGAAATGATTCAATATGGTAAACAGAAGCGCATCTTTGCCGGTGGCTGCGAAGATTTGGATTGGACACTATCTGTTTTATTCGATGCCATGGGCGCTATGTCCAGCAGATATAATGACATTCCTCACAAAGCTTCACGTGCTTATGATGTTAATCGTGATGGTTTTGTCATTGCTGGAGGTGCTGGCGTTTTAGTCCTTGAAGATTTAGAACTTGCTAAAGCACGTGGTGCAAAAATCTACGGAGAAATCGTTGGATACGGTGCGACATCCGATGGACATGATATGGTTGCCCCATCAGGAGAGGGAGCAGAACGATGCATGCGCATGGCCCTTGCAACAGTCGATAATAAAATTGATTATATCAATCCCCATGCGACAGCAACTCCTGTTGGTGATCCTCCTGAGATAGAAGCTATCCGTCGTGTCTTTGGAGCAGGTGATCAATGCCCCCCCATTTCCGCTACCAAGTCTCTAACAGGACATTCCTTGGGAGCAGCAGGTGTTCACGAAGCAATCTATACATTGTTAATGATGAATCATAATTTTATTTGTGAAAGTGCCCATATTGAAGAACTTGATCCAGCTTTTGCTGATATGCCAATCGTTCGTGAACGACGTGATCATCAACAACTGAATACCGTATTGTCGAATACTTTTGGCTTTGGCGGTACCAATGCAACGCTTGTTTTCCAACGTTATGTATAAACAAAAGCTCTTAGTAATTGAAAAAAGTACGGTCTTACGGAGAATAATATGAAAGGTTTGATGGAGGGCAAACGCGGCCTTATTATGGGAATTGCGAATGACCATTCAATTGCTTGGGGCATTGCCTGTCAGCTCGCACAAGCAGGAGCGGAATTAGCGTTGACTTATCAAGGAAATGCTTTTGGAAAACGTGTTCATCCCCTAGCAGATAAACTTGGCTGCAAATTAGTGCTAGAGTGTGACGTTGAAAAAAGTGAAAATATTGATTACGTCTTTGAGCAACTTGAAAAAGAATGGAAAACAATTGATTTTATTGTCCATGCCATTGGTTTTTCAGATAAAACTCAGCTAAAAGGGCGTTACGTTGATGTTACAACACGTGAAAACTTTCAACGCACGATGGTTATTTCAGCTTATTCCTTTACTGAAATTGCCCAGCGCGCGGGTAAGCTTATGCCCAATGGAGGAACACTTTTAACTCTTACCTATGGTGCTTCACAGCAAGTTGTGCCTAATTATAACATCATGGGTGTTGCTAAAGCAGCTTTAGAAGCTATGGTACGTTATTTAGCAGCGGACTTTGGTCCTCAAAATATTCGTGTCAATGCGATTTCCGCTGGTCCTGTTAGAACTTTAGCAGGTAATGGTATTGCAGCTGCACGGGCAATATTTTCACATCAACGCCGTAATGCCCCATTACGGCGTACCGTAGATATTCATGAAATTGGAAAATCTGCTCTTTATCTACTCTCTGACTTATCATCAGGTGTTACAGGTGAAATCCATTATGTTGATTCAGGCTATAACATCATGTCTATGCCAATACTTGAAGAACTGAAAAAAAGTGACGATTCCCAAGAAGAATAAAATTTATTTCATTGCACTAAAAAAGAAAATCAATCATGTACATAGTGCTTTAATCGGGTATTGAGTACTTTCTCAGCTATATAATAGTGTATTGACTTATAATAATATGACGTAAGGAATATGTGCAAATGTTTGTAAGAATAAGTCAATACAAAATCAGATGTACGATGCCTTGTTTCGCAAAATATTTTATAAAAGCCGGAATATTTCTTCAATCCATGGTTGATAAAGTGTGTATTTTATGACGTTATTTACCTTATTAAAGCATACGCTTTTGCCATTGCTTATAAATCAATATCCAACCCTCATGCCACCGCAGTTTGAAACAGAGATTAGAGAATTATTAAAACCCTTAGTTTCAGCTTTTGTGTAGCAAATTGAAAAAAATATTCCTACCGTTTGATTTATTCTTGAAACGCAAATACAATCTAATTTAGGATGAATATGAAGGCGTAAAGAAATCAATCATTAATCTTACTATTGTTCTTTAATGAAAGCATTGCTCTGATGTGTCAGGTAAAATAGAACACCCAAAAACACTATAGCTGTTTCTCCTTCATGCATTTTTTAAAGATATCTCTCAATGCACGCCATTCCATTTCACAATGGTACCTGTAGAACGTATAAAAAATCCTTGTGAAGTACATAAAATCCTTTTTTTACCACCATTTTAATGTTTATACAGATGACAAACCAACACCGTCATTTTACTTGCCATGTTCTAATATTGAAACAACCCTTGACACTTGAGATGATTCATTAGAAGTATCTTTAATAATTTTTATCCACATACTAACCCGCTTGTGACAAGCAAACATATATTTTTAATTAACTCAATACAAAAATAAAATGAATCATTTATATAAATCAATTTTTTATCTTTATAATCACATTATTTTTCAGTTTAAATGACAGCCACAAACAAGTACAATAACATTTTTTCAATCTTAGACTTTCAAAGTTATAATTCCAAAAATCATTTCTTGCATATAAAAAACAGAATTGACATGTGAGAAAATAAAAGGCTTAAATATCTCTACTGAACAGCTTCAAGTGCCAAGAGCTGTCTCACAACATTTGGGGGTGTAATGATGCTCGTCTTCCTCCTTCATAAACATAAAGATGGGGATGTGCACAATAGCTTTATCGGTTACACTATTCACGGTCGCCGTCGCAAATTGGACTTAGGAGTTTTAAGAGAGGTCTCTTTAAAACAAGCACGTGAATATATAACAGCAATCGTGTTTTTTTGGACGTTCTATTTTACCTGACACGTCAGAGAAATGCTTTCATTAGAAAATGAGAAAAATAAAGGTGTGAGATAATCTCCATTATTTAAAAGATATTGCTTTAGATAGCGTAAAACTGAATTTAAAAATGATTGTAGAAATGGGAACAGATTTTCAGCTTTAAAATTTCATCTTCTTCCCAAATTAGATTGTCTTCTTGTTTTAAAGAATTACAAAAACAGAGTTTCACAATATCCCTGCCCCGATATTCTTAGCTTATACGGTTACATAAATAAGATGATTCTACCTAATGAGTCTTGTATTATTCTGTTTGCAAATATCATTGTGAGATGAATTTAAGAGACAATAAAAATATCTTGTTCATTACATTACATAAACATGTGTAAGTGGAAACGATAATTTATCTTCAAAGAGATAGCTCTGAGACAAAAGCCAAAACTTTTATATTTCAGCCATGTTTCATAAAGAATCGAATGATATGAATCTATAATTTTCTGGAATATGACCGCCTTATACAACCATCAATAAAATCTATTTTATATGTCTATCATAACATGTTTCTATTTTTTACGATTGGAATTATTAAAAAACAGGATATCATTGAATTTCGTCCTTGAGGGCGCGGCTTAGTAATGTGTTTGCCGCTTCAGTTATATTTTTACCACAATAGAGAATTTGATAAATTTGTTCTACAATGGGCATTTCTACCCCAATACGCTGCGCCAACGTATATACTTCCTTGGTATTTAAGTATCCTTCCACAACCTGACCAATTTGTTTTTCTGCTTCTTTTATATCTATTCCTTTACCAAGAAGTATTCCAAAACGGCGATTACGCGACTGATTATCAGTACATGTCAAAACCAGATCACCTAAGCCTGTCATTCCCATAAATGTGGAAAGCTCAGCACCCATAGCCCCCCCTAAACGACTGATTTCAGCTAGTCCTCGTGTGATAAGAGCTATTCGTGCATTTGCCCCAAAACCTATGCCATCTGATATTCCTGCACCAATAGCAATAACATTTTTGACTGCCCCCCCTAATTGAACACCAATCATATCTGAACTTTTATAAACTCTAAAACTTTTGTCACAATGAAAAAGTTGCTGCAATTCTTTACCAAACTCAACATCAGAAGCTGCTATCGTCATTGCAGTAGGCCAACCAATAGCTAGTTCTTGCGCAAAAGTTGGTCCAGAAAAAACAGCTAAAGGAATTTTTTCACCTAAAATCTCACGAGCAACCTCTTGTAAGAAACGTCCAGTACCATGTTCTAAACCTTTTGTAGCCCAAATAACGCGTGAATGCTGATCTAAATAAGGCTGAATATTATACAAAACTTGATGAAATACATGGCTTGGAACAGCGATTAATATATTGTGACTTGCCGTTATTGCAGTTTCAAGGGAAGCTTCAAGTAATAAATTTTCAGGAAATCGAACATCGGGTAAATATACTTGATTACAACGTTGTTCCTGTAATTCTTTGATATGTTGAGGACTATATCCCCAAAGTAAAATATTATGACCATTACGGGCAAGAGCTATCGCTAATGCAGTACCAAAAGAACCAGCACCTATAACTGTCATTGCAACGGTTTTCATTAAATTTTCTGATTATTCTCTAAATTTTTGATTTCAATTGCATATTATTATTACAAATAATTTTAATGCTATCTTTAATATAAATTCTTTAAATCTAAAAATATTACTGCTTCGTAGCTTTTTATCTCACACAACATAAAAACTTGTTTCGCACATTCTCTTTCTTTGTAGTAAATTTTACAAATATCACTTTTTGTATATTCTACAAATAGCTATTTGTCTCAAAAATTAAAGCTTGACTAAATACCCCACGGACTTTCTCTTTTAAATTAAAAGTATATTCAAAATAATGATACTCATTCCACTGATATCTTGTACTTATCTCCTGCTTTATATCCTACAAATTTCTTCTACGAAGCTGATACATGCCGCATCAGCTCCGTAGATATTTCTAACAACTACTCCACAGGAAACTGCGTATTTGGATCTTGCTCCATGGGCATTTCTGAACCAGGTGCTTGATCTACAGGAGTTTGCGTACTTAGACCCTGCCCCATAGGCATTTCTGAACCAGGTGCTTGATCTACAGGAGTTTGCGTACTTAGACCCTGCCCCATGGGCATTTCTGAACCAGGTGCTTGATCTACAGGAGTTTGCGTACTTAGACCCTGCCCCATGGGCATTTCTGAACCAGGTGCTTGATCTACAGGAGTTTGCGTACTTAGACCCTGCCCCATAGGCATTTCTGAACCAGGTGCTTGATCTACAGGAGTTTGCGTACTTGCACCTTGCTCCATCGAAACCTCTGAGCCCTGTATCTTTTCTGGCTGTTTTCTTACAGATATATCTTTGTTTGATAACTGCTCAGACACTGAAGAATCATCTCTACTTGATATTTCCGGTTCAATAACACGTCCTGAACCACCCATCATATTATAATTCAAATGAGAAATAGCCCACCAAGTTCCCCCAATAATAACAAAAACGCAAATAACAGCAAACCACAACGCGCTTAAATTCCACTTGGCGTCTGGACCAGAATTCAAGTGCAAAAAGAAAACAATTTGTACTATAATCTGAATAATCGCCATCCCAATAAGATACGCAACCTTTGTACTAACTGCCCAACTTTCCATCATTCCATACATCACAGGAATAAAAGAACCCAAAGTGAAAAATACAGCCAGAATAAAACCAACCAAATAGGAACCAGTACTGGGACCATGTGTTTCATTTTGCACGCTCATCACAACGCTCCTAATAGATAAACCATGGTGAAAACACCAATCCACACAATATCAAGTAAATGCCAAAAAATGGAAAGACATGCTAAACGTGTTTTATTGTTCTGATCCAAGCCATTACGACGAAGATGAAAAAACATCACAACCATCCAAAGAAGGCCAACACTTACGTGAAGTCCATGAGTGCCAACCAAAGCAAAAAATGCTGACCAATAAGCAGAGAGAATTTCCCGTCCAAAAAGCTGTAAACCTGTTGCAGGATCAATACCCGCATAAGCATTTGGATCGAAATAAAAAACCTCACTCAAAAGTTCATGAAATTCGTAAAGTTCCATACCAATGAAGCAACACCCCAATACAAAGGTAACAGCCATCCATAAACGCACACCACTGATGTTATTTTTATGTGCTTGTACCATTGCAAAGCCATAAGTGACGGATGAAATCAACAAGAAAGCAGTCTCAACCAAAACAAACTTTAAATCTATAAACTCACTGCCCGCTTTACCACCACCATAAGAAGCAGAAAATACAGCAAAACTTGAAAACAGTGTCGAAAACAGGATTAAGTCTGAAAGAATATAGACCCAAAAACCAAACGTCATTACCGAGCTACTATCGTGGTGAAGTTCATCTATAGTACTCGCGTTATTCATTGTTACAGCACTCATACTGTCACTCCTTGTTCTTTAAGAACAGCCGTAAAGGCATCTTCAGTTTTTTGCACTTCTTCAGCTGGAATATAGTAACCATGATGATCACCTGTTAATGAATGACACACAAGCGTTGCAATAAAACCAACCAGTCCAACCGCAACAAGCCACCAAATATGCCAAACAAGCGCAAAACCAACAACTAATGAGAAGAAGCCAGCAATAATTCCAGCCGATGTATTCGATGGCATATGAATTTTTGTAAATCCACTTGTTGGCCGTTGATAACCACTTTTCTTCATATTCCAATAAGCATCATCAGACTGTATCTTTGGAAGGAGGGCAAAATTATAAGAAGGAGGCGGTGAAGAGGTAAACCATTCAAGTGTACGTGCATCACCCCAAGAATCATTTAATGTTACCGGTAAGTGCCCTTTATGCTTAATACCGTACCAAATCGCCAAAACAACCTGTAGCACAAAACAAAGGATACCAAGTAAGATAATACAAGCACCCAATGCAGCAATAATAAACATAGGCTGCCAACTAGGTTCCATGTAATGCTGAAGACGACGCGTCGCCCCCATTAAACCAAGCGCATAAACGGGGAAAAAGGCAAGGTAAAAACCAATAAACCAACACCAAAAAGATGTAATACCTAGTATGCGATTTGGTTTATAACCAAAAACTTTTGGAAACCAAAATGCAATCCCCGCTAAGTACGCAAAAACCACACCTCCAATAATTGTATGATGGAAATGTGCTATCAAAAAGAGCGAATTATGAAACTGCCAATCAGCAGGAACAATAGATAATAAAACACCTGTTAATCCACCACCAACAAATGTAAAGATCATACCCATGCACCAAAGCATAGGAGGCTCAAAGCGAATCCGACCTCTATACATCGTAAGCAGCCAATTAAAAACTTTTACACCGGTTGGAACTGCAATAATCATCGTAGCAATACTAAAGAAGGTATTTACAGCTTCACCCCCACCCATTGTGAAGAAATGATGGCCCCAAACAAGAAGCGAAAGAATCAAAATAACCAACATGGCCCATATCATTGAAGTATAACCAAAGAGGCGTTTTGAAGAAAAAGTTGATACAACTTCAGAAACAATTCCAAAAGCAGGAACAACCAAAACATAAACCTCAGGATGACCAAAAACCCAAACATAGTTAATCCATACCATCGGATTTCCGCCACCAACATTGGTAAAGAAATTCATGTTCAAATAACGATCACATGCCAAGAGTGCAAATGCTACAGCCAAAACAGGATAAATGACTACAATAAGAACATTGCTGACAAAAGCACTCCAACAAAAAATAGGCATTCTCATCATTGTCATTCCAGGAGCACGCATTTTAATCATCGTTGCAATAAAATTCACTGATCCCATTGTTGTTGCAATACCAGAAAGCTGAAGTGACCATAAATAATAATCTACCCCTGTATCTGGACTCGTTTGCAATTCTGTAAAAGGTGGATACATCAACCAACCACCACGACCAAAATTCCCAACACCTAGGGATATGTTAATCAATATCGCCCCTGCAGCCGTAATCCAAAAACCTAGATTATTTGCAAAGGGAAAAGCAACATCACGCGCACCAATTTGAAGTGGTATAAGATAATTAAAAAGACCAAATAAAATAGGCGTGGCCATGAAAAAAATCATGATCGTACCATGCGCCGAAAAAATTTGATCAAAATGCTCAGGGGGCAAATAACCTGCTGTTTCACTCCCAAGAGCTAAAGCTTGATGCGTTCGCATCATAAGTGCGTCCGCAAAACCGCGAACAAGCATAATAATTCCAAGAACGATGTACATAATACCTATGCGTTTATGGTCAACCGTTGTAATCCAATTTCGCCATAGAATCCCCCACCACCCAAGTACTGTTAGAGCAATAACAGCAATTAAACCAACCAAAACAATCGCAATACATGTATACAAAACGATCGGTTCATGTGCAAGCGCATGAAAAGCACCTGCCGTAGGATCTGTAAGTCTTCCAAACATTTCTCAACCCATTTCAAATGAAATTCAAGTTTAAAAGAAACCTTTGTTAAAAGGGCTCTTTACTTTATTGACTCTGTTAAATAACATCAGGATCAAATACTGAACATAGTGCACCCCATAGCGTCTGAGCAGCAGCACGTTTCATTAAATCTTCATTACATACCGTCTTTTCATCGACACATCGATTAACAACACGATAGTAAAGCCGCTTCTCAACAGGTGCAAAATAACGAACTTCAGCATCTTTTTCCTTCGCAGCAATATCACCCATACGAGGCGCAATAGAAAGTTGACGATAAGATGAACGATCAAGTACTCGACCATTAGCCCGAGCTTTTACAATCCAATCCTCAAAATCCTGCAAAGACACAGAATGCCACTTAAACCGCATACCCGAAAAACCATCACCACTATAATTTGCTGAGGCTCCTTTGAATACTCCTTGCTCTTCAGCGACCAAATGCAACTTAGCATTCATCTGCGGCATAGCGTAAAGAACTGTACCCAATTTGGGAACCCAAAAAGCATTGACAGAATTCTCTGACGTCAATTGCAATAAAACTTGACGTCCTTCAGGCGCATAAATCTCATTAATCGATGCAACACCGTATTCAGGATAAATAAAAAGCCATTTCCAATCAAGAGCAACAGCATCAATCTGTAATGGCTTTCCTTCACCTACAACTTCCACTGGAAGAGGATTTGTAGGTTCAAGCTTATAGGTATAATAAGCTGTTAATGAACCTAAAACCATTACAATTACAACTGGAATACCCCACATCAATGCTTCAATTTTATTTGAATGTGCCCAATCAGGAGAATAGTCCGCTTTCATATTCGATGCACGATATTTTATAGCTAAAAATACCACACTCACCATAACTGGGATAACAATACAAAGCATCACCACCACACAAACAACGATCAAAATGAGCTGTTGACGTGCAACATAACCTGATGGCTGCATAACATCAATTTTACAACCAGACAAAAGCAGTGCTCCCCCTAAAATCACAAGCATTTCTAATTGTCTAACAAAGCTTTTCATCTCTATTTACCCCCGTCATACGCACTAAAAACTGTCATAAATATATACCTCACATTGTACAGATTTGAAAATAATTATCAAGAGAATTAAATGCCTATATTACTCTTATTAAATGCTTACTCTTTACCTATCACAATTTAATTGTTTTGCTTAATTGTTTTGCAATATACTCAAGTGCAAACCGATATCCATCACCTCCACACCCAGTTATGATAGCGTCTACACCTGCAGATGTATAAGAATGGTGACGAAAAGCTTCACGCTGATAAATATGAGATAAATGAACTTCTACTTTCGGCCCTGAAAACATTTTTAGGGCATCAAGAAGTGCAACAGATGTATGACTGTAAGCCGCTGGGTTAATGATCAATCCAGAACTTGCCTCTATTGCTTCTTGTATCCATGCCACTAATTGCCCTTCACAATTACTTTGATAAAAATTTATTATGATATCATTTTTTTTTGCCCATTCTCTGCATCTTTTTTCAATATCTTCTAGAGTTTCAGTTCCATAAATTTCTGGCTCACGTTGACCTAGAAAATTTAAATTAGGACCATTTAAAATCGTTATTATCTCTGACATAGCAAGCCTTTTCTTTCAGATCTATCACTTATTAAAAAATATTTAGCATGTTTTTACGGCAATAAAGCGCCATCCTTAATCTCAAAGAATTCTGCGCGTCCTTTTAAGTCATCAAATAAAAGACGATCTGTTCCTGTCATAAATGTTTGTACAGCTAAATCATCAAGAATATCAAATAGAGCAGCACGTCGATGCGAATCAAGATGGGCAGCCATTTCATCAAGAAGAAGAATGGGAGATCTTTCCGACATCATACTTGTTAGACGTGCATGACACAAAACTAAACCTGTTAGCAGCGCTTTTTGTTCACCTGTTGAACAAGATGTTGCTGCTCTATTTTTATCAGCATAAAAAACCTGCAAATCTGCACGATGTGGTCCTTCTAACGTCCGACCAGCAGCACGATCCATTGCGCGATTATGCCGCAATCGATCACAAAATTGTTCTTCAACTTCAGTTGCTGATATTTCACTAAGAGCTGTTTCTAAAAAACCATCAATTTGCAAAAAAGCTCGTGGAAAAGGTATCTGTGAGGGCATTTGTGTAAACATGTCATTTAAAAGACGAATAACATCAACACGCGCCGCAGAAATAGCTGTCGCCAATTCTGCCATTTGCTTTTCTAAAGCATCAAACCAAGCACAATCTTCATTTCCATCTAAAAACAAACGATTACGTGCGCGCATAGCTCTATCATAATCGGCTATGCGGCGCCTATGCAAGGGATCAATCGCCAAAACCATACGGTCTAAAAAACTACGGCGCTCAAGTGAAGGACCTGTAAAAAGACCATCCATAGACGGTGTTAGGACACTAATATGACAATAATCTGTTAGGCAATCACTCGACTCATTCACACCATTAATATGGACCTTTCGACTGTTATCGCTAACCTCAAAAGCTGTACCAATCTTTACTTCACCATAAAGAGCGCATTCAAGACGCGCAAATACAACAAATCCTCCACCACCACCATCTACAAAACTAACGTCAGAATAAACAGCACGCCGCAAACCACGACCAGGAGAAAGAAAAGATAACGCCTCTAAAAGATTCGTCTTACCAGCACCATTATGGCCAGTAAAAACCACATGCTGACCAGAAAAATGAATATTGAAAAAAGAATAATTGCGATAACGTAAAAGCTTCAGCTGCCTCACTGCCACTTTGTGCACATGACTGGCCATGCATTGCAAAACAACTGCCCCTAAACGCGAATAGGCATCAGTACATAGAGCACATCCGCATCATCATTATCACGAATCAGAGCTGGTGCTCCAGCCTCAGCCAACATAAAAACCATCTCATCACTTGAAAGCTGCCCAGCAATATCCAAAAGATAACGTGAATTAAATCCTATCTCAAGCGGTTCAGATGCATAAGTTACTGATAATTGATCTTCTGCACTGCCCGAATCTGGGCTATTAACAACAAGCCTTAACTGTCCATGCTCAATCGTTAATTTAACTGCACGCCCCCGATCACTTGAAATCGTTGAAACACGATCAACTGCAGAAGAAAAGTCCTGCCTATTAACAATTAATTCTTTATCATTTCCAAGAGGGATAACACGTTGATAATCTGGAAATGTTCCATCAATTAATTTTGATGTAAAAATCACAGAGCCTATAGAAAAACGAATTTTTGTCTCCGAAAGCTCTATACATACATCGCTATCATTTTCTTCTGAAAGAAGTTTTTGCAATTCTCCTACAGCTTTACGGGGAACAATAACACCAGGCATTCCCTCAACTCCCGAAGGAGCTTCCATCTCAACTTGTGCCAAACGATGACCATCAGTTGCAACCAAACGCAATTTCAAAACACCATCATTAATAATATGGAAATAAATACCATTAAGATAATAACGGGTTTCTTCAGTAGAAATGGCAAATTGTGTACAATCAAGTAAATGTTTTAAGCCTGATGCCGATAAAGAAAAACGATAACCAAACTGCCCAGGAAGTGACTCTGGAAAGTCTGACTTCGGAAGACATTGAAGCTGAAAATGTGCACACCCCGAAACCACGGACATTGTACCTGCTTGATTCTCATCGACGGACAATACAACTTCATTGCTATCAGGAAGTTTTCGAATGATATCATAGAGCAAATGTGCCGGAACAGTTGTTGCTCCAGCTTGTTTAACATTAACTGCAAAAGATTCCATAACCTCTAAATCAAGGTCTGTTGCTTTTAACTGTACACGGCCATTTTCTGCATCAATCAACACATTCGATAAAATAGGAACAGTATTACGGCGCTCTACCACTCGGTGAACCCGACCAAGAGACTTGAGAAATTGACTGCGATCAACTGTAATACGCATAAAAGCCCCGTATGATTTACTAAAAACTATAAGAATTCTTTAGACTTAAAGAATAGACCCTCTTTAAGAATCGCCTGCTAGAGTTTATTAAACCTCTCTTAAAATGGCAAGTCACTCCTGCATAAGAAAAAATAAATCTTTTCATTAAATTCTTTAAAGTCTCTCCAAAGAAAGAAACGATAAACACTATACAGCCTGTTCTCCAATCAACCGCTTAAGCAACTCAAGTTCCTTAGCCAAGGTCTGATCACCACAAACCAAATCTTCAATTTTACGCACAGCGTGTAAAACTGTTGTATGATCACGCCCACCAAAACGGCGCCCAATTTCTGGCAACGAGCGAGGAGTTAATACTTTTGCTAAATACATTGCAACTTGCCGTGGCTTCACAACCGTACGTGTTCGACGATTAGATAACAAGTCCTGTTTAGAAACATTATAATGGCGTGCTACCGTACGCTGAATTTCTTCAATCCGAATACGCTTAGGTTCACCAGGACGTGTCAAGTGACCTAATAACTCATCAATCCGCTCTAAAGATAAATCAGACTCAAAAGATTGACGAAACAAGAGCTGATTAAACGCACCTTCAATATCACGCCCCGACCCTAAAACCGTTTTCGCAATATATTCCAAGATATCATCAGAAATTGATACCATGCCATCATCTTGTTGTGCCACCTTCAACCGCTGGCGCAACATTTGCAAACGCATTTCATAATCTGGTGCTTCAATTTCAAGAGCTACCCCTCCCTGAAGACGAGAGCGAACGCGAAGATCAAGCGATTCTAATTCTGCTGGTGGACGATCTGCAGCGACAACAACCTGTTTTGCACTATCAAGCAACATATTAAGCAAATGGCAAAACTCATGTTGTATCGACTTACCCTGCAAAAACTGCATATCATCAATAATCAAAAGGTCGATATCACGAAGCTGTTCTTTAAAAGAAAGAGCATCATTATCACGAATAGCTGTTGCAAAACGCCACATAAAATATTCAGCAGTTAAATAAATAACGCGCGCAGACGTTAAACGCTTCAATGCAGAAGCAGCAATCGCTTGAAGCAAATGTGTTTTTCCTAAGCCAACAGATGCGTGAATAAAAAGAGGATTAAAACGTAAGGCACTTTTATGCCCCTCTGCAATGGAACGCGCAGCTGCTAAAGCAACACGATTAGAAGCCCCCTCAACAAAACTTTCAAAAGTATAGCGAGAATCAAGTGGAGATCCAAAAACTCCCGTTTGAGAATTCTTAACTAAATGCTCTGCGCAACTTTCAACAAAAGATGAAGTCGTCTGCTCCTCTAGTACAACAGGAGGAACACTTCTTTTACAAACGACATCTCTTGAAACGCGTTCCATACCACGAACAATAACTTCAACACGAAGAATTGCTGAATTCTCTTGTTTCCATAAATGAGTCAAAAGAGAACCATAGTGATTATTAATCCATGAACGTAAAAAAGCAGTAGGAACAGAAAGCTTTACAAGAGTATGACTATATTCAGCAAGCTTCACACGTCCAAACCAACTGGTATAAGCCTCAACACCAACCTGCACCTTTAATTGCGCCATAACACGTATAAAAGCCGCCGCACTTTCCTCCTCTGAAACAATAGAATGCCCTATAGAAGCATTTCTACAAACGTTCTCATCACTTTCCGTCATCCTATTCTTTATTATGTTCTCTGCCGACAGGATATTTACCGAAACCCTTTTAAAGGAACTAGCTTTAGAGTTCAATTTATCCACCATCTTCCATCCTGATAAAAATAAAATTTTGTCCTGCCAAACAACTAAAATAAATCTAGCGAAGGCAAAACGCCCTACCCCAAATAAGATTACTCACCCTCCCCTAGGATAGCCTCATCACAACCCTACTAACAAAGATGACCAATAAGATTTACTTGCACTCATGATATGACCCACCCTTCTAAAATGGTAAACATATCCATTAAGAAAACTAAAAAACCGTCAGAAAACCTCTCCAACACAAAAGTTTCGAAAAGCCTAAATCAAAACATCTTGTATTCAACAAAATACAGAATAATGCGCTGATGTGACCCCTTCATGCTTCTTAGTCTTCATAAGAACCATACAAAACAGCAGAGGTAAAATGCAAGAGGTCAAAATAAAATCAAAAAACCCGAAAAAAATGCTTATATTAATGAAGACTGAAAAAAAATATTGATTCAATTCATTTTTTTTCTCTAAATTTACCAATAATTAAAGAATCTCTTCAGATTTAAAAAAAAAAATAAAATGCTTGACAAAAAAGACTCTGTACAAATCCACAAAGCTTGTGGATAACCATACCTCCCTCTATAAACTTTCTCTCCTTTTTCAAGTGGAGAATCATTATCGATTCTTATTTTCAATAGAAACTTTTTGAAATAATAAACAAAAAGCCAGCATCCTCATGGATACTGGCTTTGTTCTCAATTAAAGGAGAAAAAGCTTAAACGCTGAGAGCCTTCAAACGTTTAGCTAAACGCGATACTTTCCTCGCAGCAGCATTTTTATGAAAAACCCCTTTAGAAACTGCACGCATAATTTCAGGCTCAAAATTCTTAAATGCAATCTCTGCAGATGCCTTATCGCCACCCGCTAAAGCATCATCAAACTTACGTATAAAAGTACGAACGCGTGAACGGCGGGCCTTATTAACCTGTGTGCGCGCCGCAACCTTGCGCACCGCTTTTCGAGCAGAAGGTGTATTCGCCATAAATATAATCTCTCTTTCAACACCTTGGTAAAATGAGTCTCAATAACAACTCTACCAATATAAATAAATCCAACCCAAGCAAAACTATAAAGCTGCCTATAACCGTGTGGGTTATAGCGCAATCCTAAAGCTAACGTCAATTAGATTTTCAAAGATAGCCATAAAAAAACGAAGCCAAACTCTTTGATCCGCAACTTTATAGCTTAATAATAGATATTCCTTAACAAACAAAAGAATTTAAACGGCTAACTTACGCAAGACATATTGCAAAATTCCACCATGATGCAAATAATCTAGCTCATCTTCAGTATCAACACGGCATAATAATGGAACGGTTTTTACCGTACCATCAGAAAAAGTAATTTTCGCTACAGTCTTTTGACGAGGTTTCAAGTTATGAATCCCTTCAATTGTCACCTTTTCATCTCCCTTTAAGCCTAAAGATTTCCAACTTAGCCCCTCCTCAAAAACAAAAGGGACAATGCCCATACCAACAAGATTAGAGCGATGAATCCTTTCAAAAGACTGCACAATCACTGCTTTGACACCAAGAAGATTGGTCCCCTTGGCAGCCCAATCGCGAGATGATCCATTACCATATTCAATACCTGCAAAAACAACGAGTGGAATACCTTCTTGTTTATACGCCATTGCTGCATCGTAAATGGTTTGTTCTACCGCTGACGGATAATGAACCGTATAACCTCCTTCTCGACCATTTTCCCCTAACATGAAATTACGAATGCGAATATTGGCAAAGGTCCCACGCACCATAACTTCATGATTCCCACGACGCGTTCCATACTGATTAAAATCAGCCACTTTAACACCATGATCCATTAAATATTTTCCGGCAGGAGAAGCTGCTTTAATAGAACCAGCAGGAGAAATATGATCCGTCGTGATTTTATCACCAAATAAACCTAAAATCCGTGCATCTTTAATATCTGGTAAGATATCAGGTGTTTTCTGCATATCATCGAAATAAGGTGGATTGCGTACATAGGTGGATTGCTCATCCCAAGAATAGGTAGAACCCGTAGGAATCTGAACTTTTTGCCAATTTTCATCTCCCTTAAAAACATCTGCATACTTTTCGGCAAAAACCTTCCGCGTGACATTTTTTTCGATAAACTCCTGTATTTCTTGAGAAGTTGGCCAAATATCTCTCAAATAAATGGGGTGGCCATTTGAATCTTTACCTAGAGGCTCCTTGGTTAAATCTTTACACACCGTCCCGATGAGCGCATGTGCAACAACTAACGGTGGTGAAGCTAAATAATTCGCTTGCACATCAGGGGAAACACGCCCTTCAAAATTACGATTTCCTGAAAGAACCGCAGATGCAATTATACCATTGTCATTAATCGTTTTGGAAATAGCTGGATGCAAAGGACCAGAATTACCAATACATGTTGTGCACCCAAATCCTACTAAGTTAAATCCTAATGCATCTAAATCTTTTTGCAGACCCGAATTTTGAAGGTAAGCTTCAACGACTTGTGAACCAGGTGCAAGAGAAGTTTTTACCCATGGTTTACTCTTAAGACCCTTTGCCACAGCATTTCGTGCCAAAAGACCCGCAGCAATAAGAACACTTGGATTCGATGTATTCGTACACGACGTAATCGCAGCGATCACCACATCACCGTGACCAAGCGTATATTCTTCACCCTCAACCTGATAACGCTTATCTTGTCCAGAAGTCTTCTTATAGTCTTCGACCAATGCCTTCTCAAAACCCTGCCCAACATTTTCCAATGCAATACGTCCTTCAGGACGTTTAGGACCAGCCATAGAAGGAACAACGGTTCCCATATCTAATTCAATTGTATCACTAAAAATGGGATGAGCCACCATTTCATCATGCCACATCCCTTGTGCTTTGGTGTAAGCCTCCACTAAGGCAATCCGACTTTCATCACGCCCTGTCATATTGAGATAACGCACTGTCTCCTTATCAATTGGGAAAAAACCACACGTTGCTCCATATTCAGGTGCCATATTTCCAATCGTTGCCCGATCAGCAAGCGTCATATGCTCCAAACCAGGACCAAAAAACTCAACAAATTTACCGACAACACCCTTCCGACGTAGCATTTGGGTCACCGTTAATACGAGATCGGTGGCTGTTACACCTTCCTTAAGTTTACCTGTTAGACGAAAACCAATCACTTCAGGTAACAACATAGAAACAGGTTGGCCTAACATTGCTGCTTCTGCTTCAATACCACCCACACCCCAACCTAAAACCCCTAAACCATTTACCATAGTCGTATGCGAATCAGTTCCCACACAGGTGTCAGGATAAATCGTCTCACAGCCCTCTTCATTCTTCATCCATACACATTGTGCTAAATATTCTAAGTTAACCTGATGACAAATCCCTGTTCCTGGAGGAACAACGCGAAAATTTTGAAAGGCTTGTTGCCCCCATTTAAGGAAACGATAGCGTTCACCATTGCGTTCATATTCATGCTCAACGTTTTCCTTAAAAGCCATGGAATTGCCAAAAGCATCAACAATAACTGAGTGATCAATGATGAGATCAACGGGAATGAGAGGATTGATTTTTTCAGCGTTACCGCCAAGTTTAACCATAGCATCACGCATTGCAGAAAGATCAACAACTGCTGGAACACCTGTAAAATCCTGCATAAGAACACGTGCAGGACGGTAAGCAATTTCTGCCCCAGCGCTCCCTTTGTCGTTTAACCACTTAGCAACATTGAAGATATCCTCTTTTTTAACTGTGCGACCATCTTCGAATCGCAATAAATTTTCGAGAATAACTTTCATCGAAAACGGTAAACGAGAAACACCTTCAAGTCCGTTCTTCTCCGCTTCAATCAAGCTATAATAAGTATATTCTTTGCCACCAACATTTAATACTCTACGACAATTAAAGCTATCAATTTGAGTCATGACTGTCCACCCTCATACTATAACCACCCAATTTCCAGGAATGAACAACACAAACTACGAGTCAAGGTCGCAGCTTGAGCGCAGACGCAATTACCTCCGCCATCCATTTCCCCCTCCACCCTCTAGGCATAATGCGGAAATCAGCGCCAGAAACCATTTTACACCAGATATTGATGTAAGGTATCCCTTATAGAACTATTTCTAGAACTATTCTAGGTACAATTGCATAAAAAATGTGTTTTTTATTCTATAATGCAATAAAGAATATGAAAATAAAAACAAAATAGGCAATCACATGGTGTTATCAGGCAAAGATTTAGCCGCTTACAGAAACGAGGAAATTCTGTTTCAAGGTCTTTCTTTTTGTTTATTTTCACAGCAACTTATGACAATCACCGGTCCTAATGGTATCGGAAAGTCTACATTACTCCGAATCATTGTCGGTCTTCTTGAGGCTGCTGAAGGTCATATAATACTTAAAGACCATGATCAAATATACCCTGTTGCAACTGCTTGTCATTATCTTGGTCCTCAAAATGCTATGAAACCTCTCTTATCTGTCATTGATAATTTGCAATTTTGGGCAGATTTTTACGGTCAACATTTACGTTTTGCGCATGAAGCTCTTGCCGATATTGGTCTTTCTAACCTTGAACATTTACCCTTTAACGCTCTGTCAACTGGACAACAAAGACGCGTAGCTATTGCGCGCCTTTTGCTCTCCTATCGTCCTCTTTGGATTTTAGATGAACCAATATCTGGGCTTGATAACCATGCTCAAAAACTCCTTGCTCGTATTTTCCAGCGTCATCTCAATCAAGGTGGTATGATTATCGCTGCAACTCATAATTCCATAGGCATTCCAGAAAACCATAAAATCGCTCTGGAAAAATTTTTACCTCTCTAGGAGAGAATAAAATGAAAGCACTGTTCTGGCGTGATCTTAAACTATTATTAGCGCTACAAGCCACTTCACTAACAGGATTATTGTTTTTTATCGCTGTTGTTGTCATAACCCCCTTTGCCATTGGACCAGATCCCAAAACTCTTGCACAAATAGGACCAGGTATATTGTGGTTTGGAGCCCTTCTTGCAGGACTCCTCAATCTGAACAAACTTTTCCAAATCGATCGCGATGATGGTAATCTCGACCAATTTATCCTTTCAGGAAAAAGACAAAGTTTTACACTAATTGTCTTTACAAAATGTCTTGCCCATTGGGTAGGAACAATGCTTCCTCTTATTTTTGCCACACCTATTTTAGCCCTCATGCTCCATTTAGATGTAGTAATAACTTTTACAACAATACTTACCCTTTTATGCGGAACACCAGCTATTATTTTTATTGGTGCTATAGGCGCTGCACTCGCAACCTCATTGTTGCACAGTACTTTGCTTATTTTTATCATTATCTTGCCGTGGATCATTCCAATTATGATTTTTGGTGTTTCCGCTGCTACAGCCCCAATAAACCCAAATACCTCTTTTCTCACTTCTCTAGCTCTTCTCAGCGCTTTTTCACTTCTTTTGAGTCTCTTTAGCTCTTTTGTTGCTGCGATAACGCTTAAACTTTTATCAGAATAATAAAAGATGATTGCCGCATAGCAAAACTCTGCCTATTATGAATTTTATGAATAAACTATCTCGTACATATAAAATCAGGTTACTCCCTGCAAGTTTCACCCTTTTCATGAAAATAAGCAGAGTCGTCTTACCTTGGTTGGCCGGCATAACATTGTGTTTCCTTATCTTAGGGCTTATTCTAGTGATGCATTCCCCTGATGACTATCAACAAGGCATTACTGTTAAGATTATGTACCTTCATGTACCCTTTGCGTGGTTGTCTACATTCTGCTATGTAACGATGAGTGCAGCGGCTTTAGGAAATCTGATTTGGAAATATCATCTTGCTGATGTAGCACTTAAATGTGGAGCGCCTATTGGGGCAATTTTTACCGCCTTGGCTCTCATGACAGGAGCGCTTTGGGGGCGACCTACATGGGGAACATGGTGGGTCTGGGATGCACGATTAACATCAGTTTTAATTCTGCTTTTTATCTATCTCTCCATTATCCTGCTTGGGCGTGCTTTTGACAACCAAGTAAAAGCCGCTCGTGCTACTGCAATTCTTACACTTGTTGGATTTGTTAATATCCCTGTTATTAAATTTTCCGTTAATTGGTGGAATACATTGCATCAACCAGCATCATTGTTACGTGCTGGAGGATCAACAATCGACAATGCTATGTTATGGCCCCTTATAACAATGCTCTTTTGTTTCATCTTTATGTTTATTGCTCTTTATTTGATGGCTATGCGAAATGAAATCAATCGTCATTATATCCGAATACTTCAGATTAAAAAATCCCGTCGTGCACAACAACAGGACGCTTCATCATGCTCGACCTAAATGGCATCCACGGCGGACTTTTAGGAAATCTATCTCAGAAAATTGATTTTTTCCTGAGCACCCTTAAACACGAGCAAATTGTTGTTTTAAGCTATGTGCTTTCTGCAATATCCCTCTTATGTCTTATTGGATATATTCTTTGCAAAGCTCTATACCAAAAAAAAATTCTCCAACAACTAAACAAAAAAGAGCTGTCACAAAAAGAAAAGTATAATGAAAAACATCCCTCCAAACTTAAAAAAAATATATCTTTGCCTGTTCTGCTTGTTTTTTTTGGACCATTTGTTCTTTTTCTTCTTCTCATGATGTTTTTTTTCAACTTTATGGATAAAAAACACCTTCAAGATTCTTCTCTTCTCCCAAACGCATTGGCTGAAAAACCTGCTCCCAATATTCATCTTCCTCTTCTTGATAAAGAAAGTTATCTCAATTCAAAACAGTTTAAAGGACGGGTTACATTGGTTAATTTTTGGGGCTCTTGGTGTTTGCCCTGTCGCGAAGAGCATCCTATTCTTATGCAAATTGCACAAGATAAACGTTTTGATCTGATTGGTATTAATTACAAAGACAATAAAACAAACGCCCTGCGCTTTTTAAACGGTTTTGGTAATCCTTTTAAATTTATTGGCTTTGATGATTCAGGATATACAGCCATTGATTGGGGAATATATGGACCTCCAGAAACCTTTCTCTTGAATAAAGAGAGCATCATTATTGCCAAACATGTTGGTCCCTTAACATGGCAAATTTATCAAAAAAAAATTCTACCAAAAATTGAACAAGCGATTATGACAGAAGAAAAATAATGCAGGTTTGTAAAAACATAACGTTTTATCATGCTATGTATGCTATTTTATTTATACGGACCATCATTCTTCTTAGAAAAATTTTACAAGAGTATTATCATTGTTGATTCAAAAACATGTGTAAAGAAATATCTGTAGAACAAACCTCCAAAATATGACAAAAATTTTAAGTAGTTTTCATTTTTCTTTAGAGATTAAATATCTGTTTGGGAGCTTTATTTTTGATTATTTGGACAAAATAATATTGCTATAGAACCATCGTTAGCTTAGTGACAGCAACCAACTATTGTTTTCAAAATCATATAGTATTTTTTCTCCGCTTTTTTTATCTGAAATACACATTGTTATGAGGGGACTTCACCACTATTCTCATCTTTATAAAATAATAAATCTGCTCTTTTGCAGCGTCATTGTTATATTTATTCCCATTACACTTATCTGTTCGTAATAGACTCCATAAGTCTATATTGAATCTATACATTCTTATTCTCTCGATAATTTCCCTTATGATTATAACTAATAAGCTTTATTGAGTCTTAATAAGATAAATTCGAGTAAGAAAATATGACTACAATCAAAAAGTCTCATTTAACAGAGAAGATAAGTTATGAGTACATAATCAATTTATCAATGAAAATTATAAAAGAATTCATTGTAAGAAATAAACTTTTGAGATGTAAAAAGTACAAAAGAAGCTTTTTCGAGAGGAGAAAATATATTTTACAGAGAACTCTTTTTTAAGCACTCTATGACGTAATTACCGATCTCAACAGAACGATCACTCGTATACACTAAAAAAACTCTAAGACAAGAAATATTCTAGAAGTTCATATGAGCTTATGCGTAAACTTTTATGACGCAAATAAAATAGGCTTTTGTTGTAATCATCATTTTTTATGAAAAATGTTTGATTATGTTTTTTCTTCTAAAAATTCTTGCGGTGTAAAACAATATGTTTTTGAGCAAAATTCACATGTGACTGAAATATATTTATTTTTAACCATTTTATTGCGTTCATCAATAGAAAAGCCTTCTAGGATTCCTTTAATTTTTTCGTGTGAACAAGAACATTGATCGACAAGAGAAAAAGGGTTAAAAACTCTAACACCTTGTTCATGGAAAAGACGGAACAAGAGCTGTTTACTACCGACTTGGGGATCTGTTAATTCTGAACTTTCAATCGTTGCCATGAGTATTTTAGCTTCCTGCCATTGGTTATCCAATTGGGTATGAGTTTTCGTTTCTTCTCGCTTTTGATGAGGGGTATCTATTTTATGATGAGACGATTCTTGGGGTAAAAGTTGGATCAAAATACCTCCAGCTCGCCAGCTTTTCTGCGGTTTTCCTTGTTGGTCACGATTAATTAATATGGCCACAGCCAAACGAATATCGGTAGGAATTTGCTCTGATTGATCAAAATACATACGAGAAGCTTCTTGTAAATTTGATCCATCTAATGCAACTATCCCTTGATAGGGTTGCATATGGGGACCTTGATCAATTGTGAAAGCTAAAGTGCCTTTTCCTAAAAGTGTTTCTGAAGAGGTTTGACCATTGTCTATGGCTTGTTTAAGCTGTTCTTTATCAAAACGAGCGTATCCACGTAAACTGGAAGGAGGCGAAAAATCGCACACCAACATATTAACTGGTCCATCGGAATGAGTTTGTAAAATAAATTTTCTCGTAAGTTTTAGAGAAGTTCCAAGCAGAACCGTTAAAAGTAAAGCTTCTGCTAGAAGATAAGAAACCGGTTCAGGGTATTGATGTCTTGTGAGAATAGAATTTAAAGTTTCCCCAAGTTGTACGGCACGTCCACGGATATCAAGTTCTTCAACTTGAAAGGGAATAACACTATCATCTTCATGCAAGAAGTTGTTGTTGAGAGAGGCTTCATCTTTAGCTTGTTCACTCATAGCTTTGCCTTTTTTATATAATTTGTTGTAGGGAGGCTATTGTGGAGAGAAAAACGCATCTTGTAAACACCAAGAAAGAATTGCTTTTTGAGCATGAAGACGATTTTCAGCCTCATCGAAAACAACGGAGTGCGGTCCATCAATCACAGAATCAACCACTTCTTCACCACGATGAGCAGGAAGACAATGCATAAAAAGAGCATCAGGTTTTGCTAATTTCATGAGAGATTCATTGACTTGATAAGGCTGAAAAATAGAACGACTGCGAGCACGAAATTCTTGTCCCATGGAGACCCATGTGTCGGTCATAATACAATCAGCATCTTGAGCTGCTTTTTGGGGATCATGGGTTAGCATAAGATGTGCTCCTCGCTCACGTGCCCAATGTATAAATTTTTCCTGTGGTTCACTGCCCTTTGGAGTAGCAATACGCAAATGAAAACCAAAAAGAGCTGCGGCTTCAATTAAGGAATGGAGCACATTATTACCATCCCCCATCCACGCAAATATTTTACCAGAAATAGGCCCTCTATGTTCCTCATAGGTTAAGATATCTGCTAGAATTTGGCAAGGATGTGTATCATCTGTAAGGGCATTAATGACAGGAATTTGTGCATATTGCGCCAATTCGAGCATACGTTGGTGTTTCGTTGTTCGCAATATCACAATATCCACAAAACGGGATAAAACGCGCGCCGTATCAGCTATGGTTTCACTATGACCAAGTTGCATCTCTGAACCCGTGAGCATGATCGTATCTCCGCCAAGCTGGCGCATACTGATATCGAATGAAATACGGGTTCGTGTGGATGGTTTTTCAAAAATCATCGCGAGTGTTTTACCTATAAAAGGTTTTGAACCTTTTCCTGCCTTAAAAGATGCTTTAAGAATTTTTGCATAATCAATCAGTGCACGTGCCATTGCTGGCGTTAAAATGGATAAATCCGTGAAATGACGAAGAGCATTTGTCATATGTGTGATATTTGTCTTTCTTTATTTATTTGCGAAAGATAGGAAATTGCTTTTTCAATACGATGTAAACTTTCATCTATTTCTTCTTCCCTAATGATAAGAGGAGGCAATAAGCGCACAACATTGTTGTTGGCTGCAACGCTTAAGAGATATTCATTTTCCAAAGCATTAACGACAAGATTTGAAGGCACAATACACTGAATACCCAACATAAGCCCCATCCCCTGAACTGCGCAGATAATATCAGGATAGATATTGAGAATGTGCAAAAGTCCACTTTTTAGTTTATCCCCCATACGCTGAACATGGTTAAGAAAACTTGGCTCTAACAAAACATCAAGAACACTATTTCCTACAGCCATTCCAAGAAGATTTCCTCCAAAGGTTGAGCCATGTGTCCCAAGTGTCATGCTTTTTGCAACTTTATCCGTTGCAAGGCAAGCACCTAATGGAAATCCCCCTCCTAATCCTTTTGCGAGGGTAAGAATATCAGGCGTGATATCACTCCATTCATAAGCAAAAAGCTTTCCTGTTCGTCCTATACCCGTTTGGACTTCATCTAAAATCAATAACAGACCATTATCATCGCATATTTTGCGCAAAAATCTTAAATATTCATGAGGGACCGTTCGTATTCCTCCTTCTCCTTGAATAGGTTCAATAAGAATAGCGGCGGTATTTTTATTAATAGCGTTACGCAAAGCGACTTCATCACAAAAAGGTACTTGAATAAATCCACCAGCTTTAGGTCCAAAGCCTTCAAGATATTTTTCATGCCCAGTCGCAGCAAGCGCAGCAAGTGTACGTCCATGAAATGCCCCTTCAAAAGTAATTATTTCAATGCGTTCTGAATGACCAGAAGCATAGTAATAATGGCGTGCCGTTTTGAATGCGCACTCCAATGCTTCAGTACCTGAATTGCAGAAAAAAACCTTATCCGCAAAACTATTTGCACAAAGCCGCGTGGCAAAAGATGCCTGTTCAGGAGATTGAAAAATATTAGAAATATGCCAAAGTTTTTCAGCTTGTATTTTGAGCGTATCAACCAATTTTGGATGTGAATACCCTAATGCGTTAACAGCAATACCAGATGTGAAATCAAGATAATGTTCTCCTTTATCGGAAATAAGCCATACACCATGCCCTTGTTCAAAATGCAAATTTCGTCTTGCGAAGCATTCATAAAGTGGTTGTATAGAGACGGCATCCATCATAATTCCCTTTATATTTTAGTCTTTTCAATATATATGTACAAAGCAACACTACAAATAAAACAGCATGGTATATTTCGTTACGGTGCTTTCAACATTTCATTACGATTAGTGATTACACCTATAGAATAGATCATTACACCAATTGAAAAAAAGTCAATGAAGGTTCTACAAATAAGCATTTTGGGAAAAAGCCTTAAACAAAAGTGAAAGTTTAACCTATGATTGATTTGCAAGTTGGGGAAAACATTCTAAATAAACTCTTCAAGAGGTAAAGACTCTTGTCATAGAGTGAGTGCATATTGTAATTTACAATATAATAAGCAAGATGATGTGTTTTGATTTGTAAATCCACAGGTTGGATGATTTTTTTATGCTCACGTAGAGTGTAAAGTTCTTTCATTCAGCGTAATGAAAACATTATTTAAACATTTGAAGATGCAACGGGGGAGAGCATCTTAGTGACGTAATCGGAATGGAGTGCTGGTATGGGTTGGACATGTGAACGCGTTGAGCTTCTTAAAAAGCTTTGGAGTGAAGGGTTAAGTGCAAGTCAAATTGCTGCTCAATTAGGTGGGGTCAGCAGAAATGCAGTCATCGGCAAAGTACATCGATTAAAGTTACCAGGACGTGGTAAGACAGCACAAGGAAGCACGCGTGCGCAAAAAACTCCCGTGGGAAGTAGCAGCCCATCATCTCCACGTGTGCGTCGCAACACATCCACGGTATCGCCAATAAACACATCATCTGTAAGTATTGAAGAAACCGCTTTAAAGACAGAATTTGTAGTGGAAGATGTAAAAGAAGTTGATATGTCCACAAAATCCAATGTAGTTGTGCCTATATCACGTCAACTTAATCTTCTACAATTGAGTGAAAATACATGTAGATGGCCGGTTGGCGATCCATTATCAGCAGATTTTCATTTTTGTGGTGCAGATTCTGATGAAAATAGCCCCTATTGTGCCTTTCATGCTAAGCTAGCATTTCAACCAATATCTGAAAGACGTCGGATAAGAGTGTAATATCCTCAATTGAATCTCGTATTCTACGCCTTCTGCGCTTCGCTATTAAATTTTAATTATCGAATTATTATGAGAAAGAAATTTAATGGAGCTTTTAATAAATGAAAAAATTTCTTCATGAAACTATTCAACGAAACTGTATCTTTTGGTGCTATTGCGCAGCTGTGTGTTGTAAAGTTATATTCCTGTTTATTTTCACAATTTTCTTTAATTTAGTTGTACTGCTTTTAACACTATCCATAGTGACATCTTTTGAATAAGCTAGTTTCTCAATTTCTCATGTTTTTATTCTTCGTGTATTTATATAGAGTAATGCTGTGGTTTATAAAAATAATTTATCGCTTTGCAACCTGAATGAGATGAATGAGATCCATTTATATCTCTCTCATTTTAAGTCCTCTTATATTGAAACAATCAAAATCTTTTGTTTGGGCGTCACGAGCGAGATGAGAACTGTGGAGAGTTAAAAACACTTAAAGAAAAGCATGCCTCTTATAAATGCTTTCAAGTGCCAAGGACTTAAAGGGTTGTTGCAACATTGGGAGATGGCAAAGTGTATGATGATGCCAGATTGCCCTTTTATTAAGTATAAAGATAGGGGATGCTTCATGGATTTATCATTATACTCTTCACGGATGCCGTCGCAAAATAGGCTTGGGAGCGTTGAGAGATGTTTCTTTAAAACAAGCCTGTGAATATATGCAATTCAATATCATTCTGTTTTGCGTGAGGGATGTGCCCCGTTAAAGAATGCGATAAACAAAAGCGTGAAGCAATACGTAGAATGTAAAATAATATCTTTATAATTTTTTATAAAAAATTATAAAGAAGGGAATATTGTATTCAAGGCTCTTACGAAATATACAAAAACAATAAATTATAAGTATAAATAAATATAAAATCTAGAGCGACCACAATAACATCACTTTCCTTCTCCCGACACAAAACGGCGCAACCAAACATAAAGCGCACCTTCTCCGCCATGCTGACGCGCTGCTTGCTCAAACGCGTGGACATAATATCGAAAAGCTGGTGTTGATAACCAATACGGAACAAATCTATACAAAGCTCCATCGCTCCCAACGGATCGTCCTTTTCCTGTAATCACAAGGACATAACGCAATCCTCTCTGCTGAGAGGACTGTAGAAATTTTTTTAAGAAAAAATAAGCTTCTTCCTGCATATAACCATGGAGATCAAGACGCGCCTCAAGAGGACAACGACCTTGGGAAATTTTACGATATGCAACATGATCAAAGAAATGAATCTTTTGTGCTTGTGTAACTGACCTCTTTTCTCTTTTAATAATTGTCGAGGGTTGTTGATTTTCCTGAGACAATGAGGAGATTTGAGTTACAGGCTGTTTTTTATCATTAATATTTGCAATAGTTTCTGAAGTAGAAGAGAGCATCTTACCGTGAAGCGGTGTTATCGTACGACAAACCATCTCCCATAAAAGACGATCTTGTGAAGCCAATAAATCTCTTTTTTGTCTCCATTTACTTGAGGACATTTTAATTTCTCATAAATCATTGAATGCTTATGGAAGAAAAACAAAAAGTATTTTAATTTTCATTTTCTGTAGCAAAAAGCTTCCAGTTGGGATCTGACGATAAACTATTGCGAACAAAAGTCCAAATATCCCTGATTTCTACAATAGCATCAGGATCACCGTCTATACGCTCGCCCTGTTCATTATAAGTAACAGAAATCATCTCACTGACAATACGTATCGTTAAAAGTTCATCTTTTTCTTGTATTGCCGCCGCAACAAATTCAGCCTTATTAATTCCAACAAAAGTGAATTCTATTCTTTCTTTATTTTTTTCTCGTTGCTCAATAGCCATACAAAAGCTCTCAAAAACATCCTGACAAAGCAAGCTTTTAAGTTGATTGCGATCACCTTTGGCAAAAGCTGTTACAATCATTTCATACGCAATTTGTGCACCTTTTATAAAAAGTTGAGGAGAAAAATGAGGATCAATTCTATGAAATTCCCGCAAATTTTTATTCAAAACACTCCCCTCCGGTGAAATTTTATCAATTTCACTAAAGTCGTCTTTTTGTGAATTTTTCTGATGAGGGAACGAAACAATATTATCAGCCGTTTCTGCTTCAACTTGTTTTTTAGAACGTCGTGAATAAGGATCAAAGGGTGGCTTTTCAAACCCAATTCGTTTCCCTAATACATTACGGAGTTGCACAAAAATAACAACCATAACAACAAGAGCTATGACAAGTATAACGTCAAATTCCATAGGCGCTGTCAATCTCCAAAGCTTAAGTCTCTAATAAACATTGCAGTCAATACCATTTATCAATAAATATGTAAAATAAGGAATCTTATCATTCAAATATTTTTATAGATTTTGTATTTAAACGGAGTTCTCTTAAGAATTTCTCCCCCCTACTCATCTAGAAGGAAACTTTCATGTGATAAAACTTTATTCTATAAATCCTCGTTTTTTTGTTGTTATCTTTCTTTGCATTCTTTTAATCGAGATTGCTGGTTTTATCTTTGTTGGTCAAGAAATTGGTATTTTGGCAACCTTGAGTTTGGTTATTCTCACAACCATAGTTGGGGTTGTTTTATTGCGAATTCAAGGGATTAGCCTTTTAAAAAATATACAAAATGAACTTATCCAAGGACGCACATTAGAGAATAATATTATTAATGATGCTTTCATCATGTTTAGTGCAATTTTACTTATTCTTCCCGGCTTTGTCACTGATCTCTTGGGAATATTACTTCTTATTAAACCAATTCGCTCTGTTGCTTGGCATTTCTTTGCATCATTAAAAAACAAAATGAATCCCAATACTAAAAGAAAAAATAACTCTGAAAAAATAATTGATCTTAAAGCAGAAGATTACACAATTCATGATACGACAGAATCTCCATGGCGCAAAAATGATGATAACCATTGAAATGCCTAAAAAATCTGTAACAAACTAAAAAAATATTCAAGATAAAGAGCGCATTTCTTGCAACCTTTTGCAAGGCGTGATAACCAATCTGGTCTTTAGATCTAAAATAAATATACATATTATAATGGAAGAGGTTTGTCGTATGGCCGAAGATGAAATGAATAACAGTGGTGGAGAGCCGGTTTTTGCTGTATTAACTCAATATTTAAAAGATTTATCATTCGAAAACCCTGGTGCTCCTCGTTCATTACGTACACGTGAAAAATCACCACAAATTGATATCAATATTAACGTCAATGCTAACCCAATTGGTGATGACAATTATGATGTCGTTTTGTCTCTCTCCGTCAAAGCCAATGATGAAACTGAAACCTTATTTCATGTAGAACTTATTTACGGTGGTGTTTTCCACCTTAAAAACATTCCACAAGAACATGTTATGCCACTGGTCTTTATTGAATGTCCCCGTCTTTTATTTCCATTTGCTCGCCAAATTATATCTGATGCTACTCAAAGTGGTGGTTTTCCACCTTTGTGGATTGATCCTATTGATTTTGCAGCACTCTTCCAAAAGCGTCTTTCTGAAGAGCAAAAAGACAATCAAATACAGCCCTCTTAAAAAATTTATTTTTTTGCTATCAAAAAGCCCCTTGATATATTATTGGTATATTAGGGGCTTTTTTTCCTTTAGACGACTTTTGCGGCATGATAAGCTGCAAGCATTGCAATATTGACAACATCTGTATCGCTCCCACTAAACGGTACAATTTGGACAGATTTTTCCAATCCAATTAAAATAGGACCAATGATAGTTGCTTCACCGAGTTCTTGTAACATTTTGCTTGCAATGGAAGATGCGTGATATCCAGGCATAACCAAAATGTTAGCAGGCTCCGTTAATCCCATAAATGGATATTGCTGCATCAATTTGGAATTGAGTGCCACATCAGCACTCATTTCTCCATCAAACTCAAAATCAACTTTGCGTTCATGCAAAATATTAATCGCATCCTGAATTTGCTGCGTCGTCTTCCCTTTCATATAACCAAATGTAGAAAATGCTAAAAATGCTACCCGTGGTTGATATCCAAATCCTCGCACAAATGAAGCTGCTTGTTCAGCTATATCTGCAAGTTCTTCAGCATTAGGATTTTCATAAACGGCTGTATCCGTAATAAACACAATTCGTCCACGGCAAATAGCCATTGAAATACCAATCAATCGTTCTTTTGGTTTTTCATCAATTGCACGACGTATATCGATCAACGCTGTTTCATAATTGCGTGTCACCCCTGTAACCATTGCATCAGCATCTCCTAGTGCCACCATACACGCAGCAAAATAATTGCGATCATTATTGATACGACGATGACAATCACGCAACAGCCAACCTTGACGCTGCATTTTTTTATAAAGATAATTCGCATAAGCATCTGTACGGCAAGAAAGCTTAGCATTCATAATAGAAATACCTTCACGCTCCAGATCAATTCCAGCGATAACAGCCGCTTCTCTTACTTGCTCTTCACGACCAACCAAAATTGCTTGTCCTAATTTTTGATGAACATAGGAAACGGCTGCCCGCATAACTTGCTCTTCTTCACCTTCTGCAAAGACAATTTGTTTTGGCGCTTGACGAACATGGTTATAAACCCCACGCATCATCGAGGAAGTAGGATCACGTCTCGCATTCAAATCGCGCTCATAGGACTCTAAATCATTTATGTTCTTTTGCGCAACACCGCTTTCCATTGCTGCTTTTGCTACCGCTATTGAAACAACCGTAAATAAACGCGGATCAAAAGGAACAGGGATGATATAGTTAGGACCAAACTTTAATCGCTTTCCATGATAAGCTTCTGCAACGCTGTCAGGCACTTCTTCATGCGCTAAATTAGCAAGAGCCTTTGCCGCAGCAATCTTCATGTCTTCATTAATAACTCTTGCACGCACATCAAGCGCACCACGAAATATATAAGGAAAACAAAGAACATTATTAATCTGATTTGGATAATCGGAACGTCCTGTTGCGACAATGGCATCATGACGCACTTGCATAACCTCTTCCGGCGTAATTTCTGGATCGGGATTAGCCATAGCAAAAATGATCGGCTGGGGTGCCATGGATCTTACCATTTCAGGAGTAAGAGCACCTTTAGCAGAAACCCCAAAAAATATATCTGCACCTTCCATTGCTTCCATAAGCGTACGTTTATCTGTTTGAATAGCATGCGCAGATTTCCACTGATTCATTCCCTCTTTGCGGCCTTCATAGACCACACCCTTTGTGTCACATAATATGATATTTTCGGAACGAAAGCCCATCGCTTTAATCAATTCAATACAAGCAATCCCTGCAGAACCAGCACCATTACAAACTAACCGCGTATTTTGCATATCACGCCCTGTTAAAGTCAAAGCATTGAGAACACCCGCAGCAACAATAATCGCTGTACCGTGTTGATCATCGTGAAAAACAGGTATATTCATCACCTCGCGTAGGCGGCTTTCAATCATAAAGCACTCTGGCGCCTTAATGTCTTCAAGATTAATTCCACCAAAAGAAGGTTCTAAATGGCGCACCAAATTGATAAAACTTTCTGTATCGTTTATATCAATTTCTAAATCAATGGAATCAATATCCGCAAAACGCTTAAACAGCACTGCTTTGCCTTCCATGACCGGCTTAGAGGCAAGTGCACCTAAATTGCCTAACCCTAAAATAGCGGTTCCATTTGAAATAACAGCAACAAGATTACCTTTTGCTGTATAATCATAAGCTAGCGCTGGATTTTGAGCAATTGCCTTAACTGGAACTGCAACACCTGGTGAATAAGCAAGTGCTAAATCATGCTGTGTTGCCATAGACTTTGTTGCAACAATCTCAAGCTTTCCTGGTCGACCACGACTATGAAAATCTAGAGCTTCTCTTTCGCTCGCACTGTAAACAGTTTGAGACATTTTCTGATCTTGCTCGCTCTTTTTCATCTCACTTTATTTTCTCCAAAAACAGTGTAAATTTTGCTTGATAATGCGTATAGTCATTAAATTTGATTCATATATTAGAAATCGCTATTCTTGCCTTAGCAAATCTGATGATGCGTTGCAATTTAGAGATAAATAGATATTGAAGTAAACAAAAAAGAGTAAAAACTTCACTTAAAGGAAACAGGCCTCGTACAAATGGATAAAAAAAACAATCATAAAAATAATTTAATTCCACAGCCTGCCTCCCCATCTGCTTCCTCTCAAGAACGTCTTACACCTATGATGGAGCAGTACATAGAAATCAAAGCCGTCCATCATGATTCCCTTCTCTTTTACCGAATGGGGGATTTTTATGAATTATTTTTTAATGATGCGATTGAAGCTGCTCAGGCTTTAGGAATCACACTCACAGCACGCGGAAAACATTTAGGACAAGATATTCCTATGTGTGGTGTTCCCGTTCATGCTGCAGATGATTATTTACAAAAACTGATTGCTTGTGGTTACCGAGTTGCTGTTTGTGAACAAATAGAAGATCCTGCTGAAGCAAAAAAACGTGGCTCAAAATCTGTTGTTCGGCGTGATGTTGTTCGTCTTGTAACACCTGGAACAATAACAGAAGAAAAACTCCTTGATCCAACACGCGCAAATTATTTGATGACACTTTCCCGTATAAAAACTAGCGATGGAGAGGAATTTGCTCTTTCTTGGATTGATATCTCAACAGGCATATTTCGTGTAACAGAGAGTCGCCAAGAAAAACTTTTAGCAGATATTATGCGTGTGGATCCACAAGAAATCATTGTTTCTGATTCATTTTTTCATGATAAATCTCACAAGTCACTTTTTAGTGTTCTTGATCGTATCGTTTCACCTCAACCTGCTTGTCTCTTTGATGCACTCACCGCTGAACGCGATATTTGCAATTATTTTAAACTCTCAACTCTTGAAGGCGTTGCCGATTATTCACGCTGTGAACTCTCTGCAATTGTAGCTGCTATTCGTTATATCGAAAAAACACAAATCACGCATCGCCCTCCCCTCATGCAGCCTGAACGCCAAAATGAAAGTGCAACTCTTTTTATTGATGCCGCAACCAGACTAAGCCTTGAACTTATTCGAACGACATCAGGTCAACGGGATGGAAGTTTATTAAAAGCTATTGATCGCACTGTAACAGGAGGAGGATCACGCCTTCTTATTGACCGCCTTATTGCTCCCCTCACCACTCCTTCAGCTATTGATACGCGTTTGGATTCTATCGATTTTTTTCTACGTAATCCTTCTCTTGCAGAAGCGATAAAGCTTATTTTAAAGGGGGGACCAGATATGCCCCGCGCCGTTTCACGTTTGGCTCTTGGACGAGGAGGTCCCCGTGATATGGCGACAATCCAGCGTGGCTTTGAAATCATTCGTGAATTGCATCAACTTCTTGATAATGAGCTTCTGCCTCAAGAAATAAGTGATGTACAACAGGTGTTCTCAAAATTACCCACAGCGTTATACTTTCATTTAGAACAGGCATTAGCTGATGATCTCCCACTTCTTAAACGTGATGGTGGTTTTATTCGTTCTAATTATCATAAAGAGCTCGATGAAATGCGTGCTTTACGTGATGAATCTCGCCGTGTCATTGCTGAACTTCAAGCGCAATATGCCCAAGAAACAGATATTAAGACGCTTAAAATAAAGCATAATAATATTCTAGGTTATTTCATTGAAGTAACCAGCACACAAGCATCTGCTCTTACAAATAATCCAGAAGCTAAAGCACGTTTTATTCATCGGCAAACAATGGCAAATGCTATGCGTTTTACGACAACAGAGCTTGCTGACCTTGAAAGCCGTATTGCCCATGCTGCCAATCACGCATTGACACTTGAACTAGAGATTTTTGATATTCTCGTTCAGGAAATTACCGAACAAGTTGATTTTATTCGTAAAGCCTCTGAAGCACTTGCTATTTTAGATGTCTCTGTCGCTTTAGCATATCTTGCTGAAGAACAAGGATATTGCCGCCCTAAAATTGATCTTTCACTTACCTTTCGCATTACAGCAGGACGCCATCCTGTCGTCGAGCAAGCACTCCGCAAACAAGCCGCAGAACCCTTTATTGCCAATAATTGTGATCTCTCTGTGCAAGAAAATCAGCAATATGCAGCAATCTGGCTGTTGACAGGGCCTAATATGGGAGGAAAATCAACTTTTTTGCGGCAAAATGCTCTTATTGCTATTATGGCGCAAATGGGGTCCTTCGTTCCAGCAACTTCAGCACATATTGGTGTCGTTGATCGCCTATTTAGTCGCGTTGGGGCTTCCGATGATCTTGCACGAGGGCGCTCAACCTTTATGATGGAAATGGTTGAAACAGCAACGATTCTCAATCATGCTAGCCACCATTCCCTTGTTATTCTTGATGAAATAGGACGTGGAACATCAACCTTTGATGGACTTTCTATTGCTTGGGCTGCTGTTGAATATCTCCATGAAGTTAACCATTGTCGTGCTATTCTTGCTACCCATTTTCATGAAATGACTGCACTTACCGAAAAACTTGACAGACTGCATAATGTAACCATGAAAGTCAAAAATTGGGATGGTGATGTAGTTTTTCTTCATGAGGTCACACCAGGAGCCGCTGACCGTTCCTATGGTGTACAAGTCGCAAAGCTTGCTGGACTTCCCCCAGCCGTTATTACACGAGCAACAGATGTACTCCATCAATTAGAACAAGGCGAAATGGCTGGAAAAGGACATAAACTCATTGATGATTTACCACTCTTTTCTCTTAAAGCAACATCTCCCGTCAATGAAGCAAAAAACAAACATTGTATACTTCACGAAGCTTTAAAAAATATTCATCCCGATGAACTCTCTCCTAAACAAGCTTTAGAAGCAATTTACCACCTCAAACAGCTTGAAAAGAGTAACCCTTTATAGAAAACAGATGTTATTTTTTATTAAAAAACCTTCTTAATAGGAGATAACGTAACCATTTTTGATATACCACAGCATAAACAGTTATTTATCGTATTCCCATCGCTTTTCTACATAATATATTTTGATAAGTGTAATTGCCTATAGGCAAAACCCTATGCATTATATTTCATATTCCCTTAGATTAATATTGGCTCTTATACAAAAAATTGGTCAAGATCGGCTATTTTTACAAGATAGTCGTTTTTTGTAAAGATTGTCATGAAATCTCCTCCACCTTGCAAATACGCCATATTTAATGAATTGTGCTTTTTCACGATCAATATTATTGTTATCATAGCAATATTTTTAGTTTAAAACTGTCAGTGTTGGAATACCATCCCATTTTGCATAATAAATTCATGGATAATGGGTCTCGTATTTTCTTCACATTTTAAGTTATTCTTCACATTTTAAGTTATAAAGAGCTCTTTTACTGTTTTCATATGAAACATATAATCAGATATATCACAGCTGTACTTTATTTTCATAAACATCCTTCAACTCCTTCCCACACCTTAATGGATAAGGATTTTCATTCGAATCAAGTCTGCAAATAGTCCAGCTTCTAACGGATTTTCCTTGACTTCCTAATCATGTGCTTCTCTTAAACTCAAAGCTTTACAAACAAGTCTAAGAATATTCACCACACACTAAAAACACACTTAATATTTAAGGAAGATGCCGTATATCACAGTCCTAAATGACAGTGTTTTACGGTACAACAAGATAATGCCACCAGTACAATAAATATCTTTCATAAATATGAGTAATAAGAAATCATAATCTCATATAAGATTGGAATATGATATGAAAAGTAATTATACTGTATCTGTCTTACATAGCTGCTAAAATAAGCAATCTACCGCAGTTTTTAGTTGTATTGATAGCTTTTTAATCATACTCATCATGACTCGAAATATTCTGATAAGTTCATAAACTCATAAAATAATTAGCTTAGAATATCGTGCAAAAGATGCAAAAAATCAGAGCACTATCTCTATTCAACTCATCAAATATTACGTACTGCACCCTTTGCAGCAGATGTGGTCATCGCTGCATAGGCTTTGAGAGCCTTTGAAACTTTACGCTGACGCTTCTCAATCGGTTGCCAAGCGCCTTTTCCTTTTGCTTCCATCTTAGAACGGCGCTGCTTCATCTCAACGTCATCCACCAACATATGAATTCTACGATTTGGAATATCAATTTCTATGATATCCCCCTCTTCCACCAACGCAATTTCTCCTCCTTCAGCAGCTTCTGGTGAAATATGTCCTATTGAGAGCCCTGAACTTCCACCTGAAAAACGTCCATCTGTAACAAGTGCACAAACCTTGCCTAATCCTTTAGATTTGAGATAACTCGTTGGATAAAGCATTTCTTGCATTCCAGGTCCACCACGTGGGCCTTCATAACGGATTAAAACAATTTCACCTGTTTTAATCTTATCAGTTAATATAGCTGAAACAGCTGAATCTTGGCTTTCAAAAATTCTTGCCGGACCTTTAAAAGTTAAAATTGATTGATCAACGCCTGCTGTTTTTACAATGCAGCCATCTTTTGCAAGATTCCCATAAAGAACTGCCAATCCTCCATCTTGTGAATATGCGTGTTCCCTATCGCGAATCACACCTTTTTCACGATCAAGGTCAAGGGTCTCATAGCGACAAGATTGACTAAAAGCTGTCTGTGTTGGAATACCACCTGGAGCGGCACGATAAAATGCATGAACTGTTGGCTCATTAGTTTGCTTTACATCCCAGCGGTAAAGAGCTTCTTTCATTGTTTTTGCGTGAACCGTATAAGTTGATGTATCAATGAGTCCTGCCGCATCCAGTTCACCTAAAAGCCCCATAATACCACCAGCGCGATGAACATCTTCCATATGTACATTTGCAACAGCAGGAGCAACCTTACATAAAACAGGAACACAACGTGAAAGATGATCAATATCCGTCATGGTAAAATCCACCTCACCTTCTTGCGCTGCAGCTAAAAGATGCAGTACTGTATTGGTTGATCCCCCCATGGCAATATCAACGGTCATTGCATTTTCAAAAGCCTTGCGTGAAGCAATAGAGCGCGGCAAAACTGTTTCATCATCTTCTTCATAATAACGTTTAACCAATGCAACAATCTGTTTTCCAGCTTCTTCAAAAAGCATTCGTCGATCTGCATGTGTTGCTAACATTGATCCATTTCCGGGAAGAGAAAGCCCCAATGCTTCCGTTAAGCAATTCATAGAATTGGCCGTAAACATTCCTGAACAAGAACCACATGTAGGACAAGCAGCACGCTCCATTTCAGCAACTTCTTCTTCTGAATTTTGTTCTGAAGCTGCTGCAACCATGGCATCGACCAAATCAACCGTTAGATCTTGATCCTTCCATTTAATCTTACCTGCTTCCATAGGACCGCCTGAAACAAAGATTGTCGGAATATTCAACCGTAAAGCAGCCATTAACATACCAGGTGTAATTTTGTCACAATTAGAAATACAAACAAGTGCATCTGCACAGTGTGCATTAACCATATACTCTACAGAATCAGCAATGATTTCACGTGAGGGCAACGAATAGAGCATTCCATCGTGCCCCATCGCAATTCCATCATCTACAGCAATGGTATTAAATTCTTTCGCAACACCACCGGCAACTGCTATCTGTTGTGCGACTAATTGCCCAAGATCTTTTAAATGGACATGCCCTGGTACAAATTGTGTAAAAGAATTCGCAATCGCAATAATGGGTTTACCAAAATCAGTATCTTTCATCCCTGTTGCACGCCAAAGTCCGCGGGCTCCTGCCATATTACGCCCGTGGGTTGATATTCTTGAACGGTAAGAAGGCATTATTTTTTTCCCCTCAAATAATTCCATTTTGCTTGTTGTGCTGTAACTTCATTATAAAAACAAGAGCTTTAATATTCAAAAGAGAAAAATACCTTGTACTGCGGCATTTGAAGCACAAAATTAAAAGCTCTGCATAAACTTTTTCATAAAGCCTTTGTTTTTTATTACCTGTTAATCAACATCTAATCCCTGTGCAAGTCCACGTTTGAGACAAATATCAAAACGCTTCAGTATGACACGAACTGTTCCAGATTTTTGTATGCCAGATTTGGTTAGCATATTGCATCTATCTGTTTGCGTAACTTCTGGAATTGGAAAGAATATAAAGAAATCGTGATAAAAATCTATCATCTCCTTATAATTCAGCTTTACACCTTTCAAACGCATTCATAAAAATATCTTTTAAATAATGATGACGCATTATCTCATGCTTTTGTTTTTACACTCTTCAATAGAGCTACTCCCCTAAGGAAGAACAAAACACACCAAACAAAATACACTTGTATAGCCTTTATACTCATTTTAAAGAGACATCTTTCAATGCACTCGAGCCCATTTCACGATAGCGCCTATGAATGGTATAACAGCCCCCGTGAATAATATAAATCTATAAGGGACATCTTCACACTTATGAAGAAGAAAACTGACACCATCATACATTTTTTTATCCCCATATCGTGAACGTCCTTGGTAATTGAGACAATTAAAAAGAGATATTTTTATTCCTTTTTTCAAGTGTTTTTATCCACATGGCTCTCCCTGCTTATGACATCAAGCAAGTGACTTTAATTGTTTCAATATAAGAAGATCTCAAATGAGAGAACCTTATGATATTCGGGACTCTCATTCCAGTTGTAAAAAATTAATTATGAATATAAATCAATACTTAATCTAATTATAACTCACATTACACCCTTTACGAAAAAACAGATAGAATTTATAAAGAGTACAGCTTTTTCTCGTAAGGTAATCTAGTGCAGAGTTACAATTTGTAGTTCATGCTCATTGGCTCCAGCAAGGGCGATAGAACGCTCATCGGATAAAATGATAGGATAACCTGTTTCACCAAAGAGAGCCCATATCGTAATGCCTGGGGTCATTGGTGGAAGATCTGGAAAGTTTTTAGCCAGATCATCTGTACAAACTTTTTTTAAATAGGCAATCTGTCCCGCATCAGAGTAGGATGTGTTCTGAAACGACAAGTTTTGTTTGTGTTCTCCCATTTCACTGTTCCTTTACGCCTTAACTTTTATGACTCACCACTACTGACTTTAATTGGAATCTGTTTTATTTCTTTTTTTAATTTTGGTTGATACAGATTAATTGATAAAAGACCATTTTTCAACTCTGCATTTGTAACATGCATCCCTTCCGCGAGAACAAAGATTCGCTGGAATTGTCGCGCAGCTATACCGCGATATAAATATTGATGATTTTGGTTGTCTGTTTGTTTACCATGAATAACCAATTGATTATCATCGAGTAAAATATTAAGATGGTTAATCTTAAATCCAGCAACAGCCAAAGTTATCCGGATATGATTTGCATCATCACTTTTATGCAAACGTTCAATATTATAGGCTGGGTAAGCCTCATCAGCTTTACCGATACGTTGCAATATTTTTTCTACGGTTTCAAACCCTAAAAGAAAAGGATTGGAGAAAGGCGTCACATGTGTCATTCATGAGTATCCTCTTTAAAATGGCTTTACTTGACCAAACTCTATAAAAGTGTTCGCTGCACTCCTCTCATATGGCGAGCGTGAATGATAACTTCAAGAGAGAAGATTTAAGAGAGTTCAATGCCTCAAAGTAACATAAAATTATCAAAGGTGCGAAATTTATCTAGTATATTGTATAATAAAGATGAAATTGCGGAAATATTTCGCCGTTTTTCTGTGCAACGCCCAACACCTAAGAGTGATCTTAACTACATAAATACTTTTACACTTTTAGTTGCCGTTGTGCTTTCGGCTCAAGCGACAGATGTAAGCGTTAATAAAGCGACAAAAGAATTATTTTGCCTTGCTGATCAACCGGAAAAAATGGTTGCATTAGGGGAAGAAGAAATAGCAAATCATATCCGTTCAATTGGCCTTTGGCGTGCAAAAGCACGTAATGTTTATGCGCTTTGCAACTGTTTAATTGATTATTATGGCGGTCAAGTACCCGATACGCGTGAAGCACTCATGGCCCTTCCTGGAGTGGGGCGCAAAACGGCTAATGTGGTCTTGAATGTTGCTTTTGGTCAGCCTACATTGGCAGTAGATACACATATTTTTCGCTTAAGCAATCGTCTTGGTTTGGCGCCTGGAAAAACACCAGAAATTGTTGAGAAAAAATTATTAAAGATTATACCGGTTCATTATATTCGCCATGCGCATCATTGGCTGATTTTACATGGTCGCTATATTTGTCAAGCCCGTAAACCACAATGTACGCAATGCATTATTGCCGATTTATGTAAAGCAGCCATCAAAACAAATGCAATTCCAGCACCTTTGGTTGAGCTTCAAGGCAATGGAGCGCCGATTTTTTTGTAATACGGTCTTGCTATTTTGTGTATACTAGCTTATGAAAACGTCTTTAAGAGCCGCCCGGCAGGGCATGCCGTGGCTGTTTAAATGCTTGTTCAAGCGTTGGTCCGCTTGAGTGAATAAAATGTTTGATTGAATAAATTAATGTACGGAGTAGCAAAATGCCCAAGATGAAGACCAAATCATCCGCTAAAAAGCGGTTTAAAATCACTGCGTCAGGCAAAATTAAAGTAGCAGCTGCCGGTAAGCGCCACGGCATGATTAAGCGTTCGAATAAATTTATTCGCGATGCACGTGGAACAATGGTTTTGTGTGAACAAGATGCTAAAAAAGTCATTCAGCATTATTTGCCGAATGGTATTTAAACCTTACGCTTTTGATTTTGAGGAGATTATAATATGGCTCGTGTGAAAAGAGGTGTGACAGCACACGCTAAGCACAAAAAAGTTCTTAAACAGGCTGAAGGTTTTTACGGTCGTCGTAAAAATACCATTCGTGCAGCTAAAGCAGCGGTTGATCGTTCAAAGCAATACGCTTATCGTGATCGCAAAAATAGGAAACGTACTTTCCGTGCTTTGTGGATTCAGAGAATTAATGCGGCTGTTCGCGCAGAAGGTTTAACTTATGGACGTTTTATTGATGGCTTATCAAAAGCCGGTATTGAGGTTGATCGTAAGGTTCTTTCAGATATAGCAATCCATGAGGCAGAAGCATTTTCTGCTTTAGTAACTTCGGCAAAAAAAGCTTTAGAATATTTAAAAGATACGACACCTAATGCTTTCGAAGGCGCTGTCAAATAAGCCAGTCGTGTTCTCTTAAAGCATTCATTTATTCGAGGTCCCGTGCTGGCTATTGCGAGTGCGGGTTTTTCTTTATTAAAAAATAGGCAAAAATATGAATGATATTGAGCGTCTGGAACAAGAAATTTGTTTAGCCTTAGAGGCAGCAGGTGATGAACAAGCACTTGAAGAAGTGCGTATTGCAGCATTGGGTAAAAAAGGTAGTATCTCTGAAAAATTAAAAGAATTAGGAAAAATGGATGCTGGCGAGCGCCATAAAGTTGGACCAGTTCTTAATGGATTAAAAAATCGCATTTTAGAATTATGGGCACAAAAGCGTGATCTTCTGAAAAGACAGGCAATGGATGCCCGTCTTTCTCGTGAAAAAGTTGATGTTACCTTGCCTGTTCGCTCTTCACCTATAGAACGGGGACGCATTCATCCTATTTCACAAGTGATTGAGGAAATTATTGCCATTTATACAAAGTTGGGTTTTTCTCTTGCAGAGGGACCTGATATTGAAACAGATTATTATAATTTTACAGCATTGAATTTTCCTGAAGGGCATCCAGCGCGTGAAATGCATGATACCTTTTTTTTTGATGTTGATAAAATGGGAGAACGAAAATTATTGCGAACCCATACATCACCCGTACAAATTCGCACACTAGAAAAACAAAAAGCACCGATACGAATCATTATTCCTGGAAAAACTTACCGCATGGATTCGGATGCAACACATTCTCCCATGTTCCATCAGGTCGAGGGTCTTGTCATTGATAAAACCTCCACCATTGCCCATATGATGTGGCTGCATGAAACTTTTTGTAAAGCATTTTTTGAAGTTCCCTCTGTAAAAATGCGTTTTCGTCCCTCTTTTTTCCCTTTTACCGAACCATCTATGGAGGTAGATATTCAATGTGATCGTTCTGGTTCAGAAGTAAAGTTCGGAGAAGGACAGGATTGGTTGGAAATTTTAGGATGCGGAATGGTGCATCCCCAAGTGTTGAAAAATGTTGGTTTAGATCCAGATGAATATCAAGGTTTTGCATGGGGTATGGGCATTGATCGTATTGCCATGTTGAAATACGGTATGCCTGATTTGCGGGCTTTTTTTGATGCTGACCTGCGTTGGTTAGACCATTATGGCTTTCGTTGCTTTGATATGCCTGCTTTTTTTCCTAATAGAAATGTGTGATCTTAGTCATCGCTTTCATGTGAGGTTTTAAAATGAAGTTTACATTGTCCTGGTTAAAAGATCACTTAGAAACAAATGCATCTTTGAATGAAATTTGTGAAAAATTAACCGCTATAGGTCTTGAGGTTGATTACGTTGATGATCGGTCTTCTTTAAAAGGTTTTGTGATTGCAAAAGTTTTAACAGCAATAAAGCATCCTGATGCAGATAAACTTCAAATTTTATCAGTCGATACAGGGACTTCCACACCTGTTCAAGTTGTCTGTGGAGCACCAAATGCACGCGCAGGTCTTGTTGGTGTTCTGGCACTACCAGGCACTTATATTCCAGGACTTGATGTAACATTATCTGTAGGAAAAATCCGAGGTGTTGAAAGTTTTGGGATGATGTGTTCACAAGCGGAGCTTGAATTATCAAATGAGCATGATGGGATTATTGAACTTCCAGAAGATAGTCCTATTGGAGGTTCATTTGCAGCTTATGCTGGTTTAGATGATCCGGTTATTGATATTGGTTTGACCCCTAATCGTTCCGATTGCACAGGTGTTCGTGGTATTGCACGTGATCTTGCTGCCGCTGGAATGGGAAAATTAAAAGAATTATCCCTGTCAAAATTTGATCCTTCCTTTGAAACACCTCTCGATGTTTCATTAGATTTTTCGCAAGATTCATCATTATGTTTAGGTTTTGCTTGGCGTGAAGTGCGCAATGTTCAAAATGGTGCATCACCACAGTGGATGCAACAGCGTTTGAATGCAATTGGTCTGAGACCGATTAATGCGCTTGTTGATATGACCAATTACATCAGTTTTGACCTTGGTCGTCCACTCCATGTTTTTGATGCAGATAAAATTAAAGGTAATTTGTGTGTACGTTGCGCGCGTGAAGGAGAGCAGCTTCAAGCACTGAACGGAAAAATCTATCATCTGGGCGCTAAGAATTGTGTCATTGCAGACGACGAGGGGGTTGTTTCGATTGCCGGTATCATGGGCGGAGAAAGAACGAGTTGTGATGAAACAACACATCGCGTTATTATTGAATCGGCGCTTTGGGATGCGCGAAGCATTGCACAAACAGGAAGAGCATTAGGTCTTATCAGTGATGCACGTTATCGATTTGAACGAGGTGTTGATCCGGCTTTTATAGACACAGGACTTGAGATTGCAACAGAATTGGTCTTACGTCTTTGTAGTGGTGAAGTATCTAAAAAGAGGATCATTGGCTATCAGCAACAAGAAATCAAACAGATCGCTTTTCCTTTTTCTGAAATTAAACGTTTAACAAATTTGGAAATAGAACCTGAAAAAGTCATCTCTATTTTAACAAAACTTGGATTTTTTGTTGAAGGAAAAGGAGAAGTCGTTACGGTAAAAGTACCATCATGGCGCCCTGATATTATGGGTAAAGCCGATTTGGTGGAAGAGGTTATGAGAATTTATGGGTTAGATGAAATTAAACCTATTCCTTTGGAAAACTTTGCAGAAGGAAAAGATCAAATTTTAACATGCGCACAAATTCGTTCACGTGCTACACGTTTGGCTCTAGTGCAACGTGGTATGAAAGAAGCGGTGACATGGTCTTTTATTTCTGAAAAACAAGCTCTTGCTTTTGGAGGAGGTCAAGAAGAGCTTAAATTAGTTAATCCTATTGCTGCTGATATGTCAATGATGCGTCCTTCCCTTTTACCTGGCTTGATTATGGCGGCACAAAGAAATGCTGATCGTGGTTTTTCCGATCTTGCTTTGTTTGAAGTTTCAAGTATTTATGAGGGCGACACCCCTGATAAACAACACCGTGTTGTTAGTGGAATTCGTCGCGGAACAGAGCAATTTAAAGGGGCTGGGCGTTTTTGGAATGGAAATGCAACCGTCGTTGATATTTTTGATGCCAAAGCAGATGCTTTAGCTATTTTAGAAGCATGCGATATGGATGTTGGGAAAGTGCAGATTGAAGTTGGAGCACCGGATTGGTATCATCCTGGTCGTTCAGGTGTCATAAAACTTGGATCAAAGATTATTCTTGGTTTTTTTGGTGTTTTTCATCCTGCTACATTAGAAAAGTTAGATGTCAGTGGACCTTTATGCGGCTTTGAAATTTTTCTAGATCGAATTCCAGAATCAAAGAAAAAAACGACCAAAAGCCGTCCTCCTTTGAAACTCTTACCTTTTCAAATGGTGCGGCGTGATTTTGCCTTTATAGCGGATAAAACTGTTGCCTCTTCTCTTATTATTCGGGCGGCAAGTGGAGCCGATAAAAAACTTATTCATTCAGTGCAGGTTTTTGATATTTTTGAAGATATAAGCTTTGGTGAAGATAAAAAATCTGTTGCAATTGAAGTAACTATTCAGCCCATAGAACGGACTCTAACAGATGAAGATTTAGAAAAGCTTGCCTCAAAGATCGTGGATAATGTTACCAAAATGACAGGTGCATATTTGCGCTACTGAGTATACTCATTTTTTATGAGATATTTTACATGAAGTGGGAGCATCTTTGCGTGCTCCCTTTTTGTTTGGCATTCAAGAGCTATAGAACTTCTTGAAAGGGGACCTCCTTACCAAAACAAGCTGCTTAAATCATCAATTTTTTCAATATGAAAAAACTGTTTTTAAACATCTTGAAAAGTTATTTTTTCTCTTAATCCTTCATTGCAAATGTAAAAGATAACTGCTATTGCTAAATGATAATGCAAATTATTTGCAATAAAAAGAAGGCATATAAAGGAAAGAGAGAATCAATGAACGTAAGAACGTTTTTCACCATAGTTTTTGGAAGTGTTATTTTTTTTACACCCAATTTTGCTTTGTGTGCTGGTAAATTTAAAGCTGTTACGACATTCACTATCATTGCTGATATGGCACGCAATGTAGCAGGAGATGCCGCTGATGTTGAATCCATTACAAAACCAGGTGCGGAAATTCATGAATACCAACCCACCCCACGCGATCTTATGCGTGCTCAGGGAGCTAACCTTGTATTGTGGAATGGTTTAGAGTTAGAGCTTTGGTTTGAAAAGTTTTTTCAAAATATCAAGGATGTTCCAAGTGTTGTTGTTTCAAAAGGTATTGTACCCATTAAAATTGGTGAGGGCCCCTTTAGCGGTAAACCCAATCCTCATGCGTGGATGTCACCGACCTCTGCTTTGATTTACGTTGATAATATTCGCGATGCTTTTGTAAAATATGATCCTGAACATGCTGAAATTTATAAACAGAATGCTGAAATTTATAAACAGAAAATTCGTGCAACGATTGATCCAATTAGGGCTGAATTAGAAGCTGTACCGCAAGATAAACGTTGGCTTGTGACCAGTGAGGGGGCTTTTAGTTATTTGGCGCGTGATTTTGATCTAAAAGAACTTTATTTATGGCCCATCAATGCTGACCAACAAGGAACACCACAGCAGGTCAAGCATGTTATTGATATGGTTCGCAAATACAATATTCATGCAGTTTTTTCTGAAAGCACTATTTCCCCTGCGCCTGCTAAGCAGGTTGCCAGAGAAACAGGAGCTAAATACGGTGGTGTTCTTTATGTTGATTCTTTAAGTGAGAAAAATGGTGAGGTACCCACTTATATTGATTTATTACGTGTCACGAGTGGGCGTATTAGCAATGCTTTAGTAGAGGGAGTAAAAAACCAATGACGGAATGTGGAATTTTTGCCCAAGGAGTAACGGTAACATATCGTAATGGACATACAGCTTTACACGAAGTGAATTTTGAAAGTCCAAAGGGTTCTATTACGGCATTGGTTGGTGTTAATGGATCCGGTAAGTCAACGTTATTTAAAGCGATTATGGGGTTTGTACGCCCCTCAAAGGGAAAAATTCGCATGTTTGATTTGCCCGTTGATGTAGCTTTGAAAAAAAATCTTATTGCTTATGTTCCTCAAAGTGAAGATGTTGATTGGAATTTTCCTGTCTTGGTTGAAGATGTTGTATTGATGGGGCGGTACGGTCATATGAATTTCTTTCGCTATGCCCGTACACAAGATTATGAAGCCGTTCGTATTGCCTTAGAACGTGTTGATATGCTGGCTTTTGCCAAGCGCCAAATTGGAGAACTTTCTGGTGGACAGAAAAAGCGTGTTTTTCTAGCACGCGCTCTTGCACAGAAAGCAAAAGCTATTTTATTAGATGAGCCGTTTACAGGGGTTGACGTTACAACAGAAGATAAAATCATTGCTTTGTTACAAGATCTTCGTAAAGAAGGAGCTGTGATCTTGGTTTCAACTCACAATTTGGGTTCTGTTCGTGAATTTTGTGATCATACGGTTTTAATAAAAGGAACAGTGTTAGCTTCCGGATTAACTGAAAAAATCTTTACAAAGCAAAATCTGGAAAAAACTTTTGGAGGATCTTTGCATCACCATATTTTTGATCTTCAAACCACAAAAAAAAATGATGTTTTCATGGGAAGAAAGCAGTCTGCAGTTTGTGAAGATATTGAAAGAGTGGAGCACGTTGCATGATTTCTTGGTTGCTTGAGCCACTGAGCTATCAATATATGGTGAATGCAATGTGGGTTTCTGGGTTAGTTGGGTGTGTTTGTGCCTTTCTTTCAGCTTTTTTGATGTTAAAAGGTTGGTCATTGATTGGTGATGCACTTTCCCATTCGATTGTTCCTGGTGTAGCAGGAGCTTACCTTTTAGGGTTACCTTTTTCACTCGGCGCTTTTTTTTCTGGTGGTCTTGCAGCAGCAGCAATGCTCTTTTTTAACCACCGGACAAAGCTTAAAGAAGATACCATTATTGGGCTCATTTTTTCTTCCTTTTTTGCCTTTGGGTTGTTTCTCAAATCATTAAAACCAATGGCTGTTAATATTGATACGATTGTTTTGGGAAATATTTTAGCAGTGAGTTCAACAGATATTCTACAATTGGCTTTTATCGGCTTTGTTTCGTTGCTTATATTGCTTTTGAAATGGAAAGATCTTCTTGTTTCGTTATTTGATGAAACGCATGCGCATGCCATTGGATTAAACGTAAAATTTTTAAAGATTCTCTTTTTCACATTGCTTGCCGCTTGTACCGTTGCTGCGATGCAAACCGTTGGAGCGTTCTTAGTCATTTGTCTTGTTGTGACACCTGGGGCAACGGCCTATCTTTTAAGTGATCGTTTCGTAAACATCTTGGTTATTGCAGTTGTAATTGGAACCTTCACAAGTGTCTTGGGTGTTTATGTGAGTTATTTTTTGAATGCACAAACGGGGGGGGTTGTAGTGCTTTTTCAAGCATCTTTATTTGTTTTGGTTTTTATTTTTGCTCCTAAACATGGGTTTATTGCTGCGCGCTTACGCATAAATGCGGCAAAAAAGGGTGTAATATTATCATGATCGATCAATTACTGCTTCCGTTTCAGTTTTCTTTTATGCTTAAGGGTATGCTTATTGTCATGATTCTTTCTATTCCCATGGCGATGCTTTCCTGTTTTCTTATTTTGAAAGGATGGGCGCTGTTAGGCGATGCCATTTCTCATGCAGTTTTTCCAGGTGTTGTTGTTGGTTATATGACAACACCATGGGTAATCGCATTTTTAACTTCTTTGCCATTTGCTTGGTTTCAGCATATGCGTCCAGAGAATATTACAATGACTTTGATTACTTGCGGTGCTTTTGTTGCAGGAATGGTGTGTGCACTATTAACGGGTTTTTTAGGGAGCAATAGCCGTATCAAACAGGACACGGTGATGGGTGTGGTCTTTTCTTCAATGTTTGGTTTGGGGCTTGTTTTAGCCACGTCTATTTATAGTAGCTTAGATTTGAATCATATTCTATTTGGTAATCTCTTGGGTGTTAACTGGCTTGATATAACGCAGACGGCAATCATTTCTGCTGTTGTCACTTTTATTTTAGCAGCAAAATGGCGCGACTTTATGCTGTATATTTTTGACACAGTTCAAGGACGTGCAATGGGGTTACCAATATCTCTACTCCACTATACCCTGCTAACGATGATTTCTCTTACAATTGTTGCGGCTTTGAAAGCTGTAGGTATCGTACTCGTTATTTCTTTACTGATAGCACCAGGAGCAATTGCCTATCTTGTCACAAAGCGGTTTTCTTTTATGTTAATGATCGCGATACTTGTTGCAGCTTTTTCTGGTTTTTTAGGGATTTATCTCAGCTTATTTATCGGCTCTGATTCTGCTTCCACAATTGTGTTGATCTTGACGTTGATTTTTATGGCTATTTTCATGATGATTTTCTTTCGTCGAAACACAGTTCAAGAGACTTGAAAGTGTTAAAATTCATGCATATCAGCCATGCATTTTTATATATTGTTTCTCATTTTTATTTTAATTAGAGTTCGGGGTGCTAGATTATTTTTCCTCCTAATATCTAGCAGGTGAATGCAGTAAATTTTCTCCCCCCCAACACTGCATTTTAATTAAGAGGCTGCATTGATTTATTCTGCAGCCTTTTTATTTTTTTCTAAAACTTTTTCTCATTTCTTGAAATCATTTAAAATGATTATAATATTGTATAAGCTATTCGGTATTTTCAAGGAACTTATAACAGCAAAGACACTTACGCATGAAGGGATAGAGCGTAATTGTACACTCAGACATGTAAACAGAAAAAAACAGATACAATGTTTTTGTATAGGGTTTTGCGTAGAGGAAAATAGTACGAGAAAATGAAAAAAGATTTGAAGATATCGCACCCTTTACGTATCTGCTATTATATAGCAGGGTGGACGATGGTTATATTAGGTATTATCGGTGTCGTATTACCTATTATGCCAACTGTGCCTTTTTTATTGGTTGCCTCATGGTGTTTTACGCGTTCTTCTCCACGTTTTCATCAATGGTTGAATAATCATCGTATTTTTGGTCCCCCTATTAAGCGATGGGAAGAAAAAAAAGCAATCTCTCCATTCGTTAAAGTTTTTGCAATGATGAGTATGACAGGAGGATTTTTATCCTTTTTTGTAATGCTACACCCTCCTTTGTGGATTTCTTTACTTGTTGCGGTTATATTATTGCTGATTGCCATTTATATTGTAACACGTCCATCTTCCTAATGATAAAAAAGGCTTTATGGGATACTCTTTTTAGCTTCAACTTATTTGTAAAAACTATGAGAACTTTTAAGTTTTGAATATAAGCTCTCCATTTCCAAAATGCATATGAAATAGCAAGCTTTTTGAACGCAATTAATTAATAATATGTTTGTGAAATAATTTTTATGAACACTCAAAATGTTCTCACTTGGTAAACAATGATAAATCACATTCATGGAAGAGAGTCATTATTTTTGTAAAGCATGTTTGTATGAATCTCTACATATACATCATTAAAAAGTCATTGATATGATAGTTATTTCTTTCTAAAAGACATTTCGTTTGTTTTCATATCTCTTAATGAGGATATAATACACAGCTTACTAAACACCATCATTTTTATACTTATACAGTTAAGAAGCCGGTCTATTATATCAATCTTTAATGTTACATCTGTTATTAACTTAAGAATAATTCATAAGAAACAACAGAGTTTTTCAAATGGTTTTATATATACACGCATTCTTATTATAATATGCGAATAAATAATTTCTCTGTCTTTGTATAAAGCTTATTCGAAATAAAAATATTATTGCATTCTCTGTTTTTTAATAAAGTCATGCCCCTCACGTAAAACAAAAGGTCTCCCAAATCATGTTATTTACACATTTATTTTAATGAAACATCTCTCAACGCTTTACTCATTTCATAATAGCAGACCATACATGGATAAAGTAAAATCTCCTGTAAAGTGTATAAAATTCATTTGAGCACCATCATCCTTGCCTTACAAAATGCACACCGATAGTCACCGTGCTATTTGCCATCCTCCAATGTTGCCTTAGCAATTCCTAATGTTACAACTGTAGCTTTTCATTGGGTTTTGTATATTTTTACACTAGATTTTGTACCAATTTATTTTTTTTCAAAGAGTTTTAAAGATGTTCTCAAAGGGGGGAAAAGCCTTTTCTCATTTTTACTATGGAAACGCATTTTTTTCTGATTTTCGGTAATTTTTGCAATTTTAGGCGTCAAAATCTATTTTGATAAAACGCGCATTTAATGGTCAAAATTGTACATAAAAACAACAAATTACCACGTATTCCTACTTAATCCTATCTCTTCCCACTTAGTACAAACCTACTGTCGAGCTACAACAATAACCCTTAAAACTTGAAAACCTTCATACATGTAAGGAGATGAGTGTGCTTGATTTAAAAGGGTTGAAATGAAAAAAATTTATGATATTCACGCACGCTCTTTCAACATGCAAAACAACAGTATCTTGTTGTGCCGTATAACACCGTTATTTATGACAATGATATAAGGAAGCCTCCTTGGCTAAACTTCCCTAGCAAGTTAAGTATTTTTTTAATGCGTAGTGAATATTTTTAAGTCTGATCTGTCGAATCCTTATGTAAGTGAAGCGTATGCGTGGTAGGCCAAGTAGAATCTGCTCAAAAAACAACCGAACTATTTACAGACCAGCAAAGGTTAAGAACCCTCATCCTTAGGGCAGGACAAAAATCAATCTTATAAACAATATGATGAGTCAATATACTCGTTTAAAGAACCGGAAACTACGTCTTTATAGGTCTAGCAATTCGCTTTTTATTACCAAAAAAATTGAGATAACGTTGTACTTCTTTTGAATCACCGATCGTTTTTTCAGGATTATCTGAAAGCTTTACGGCTGGTCGACCATTGGCATAGGTCACCTTACAAACAAGGGAAAGAGCATCAAGAGTTTCGATTTCCTGAGGTGCACAGCCTGTAAAGTCATTGGTAAGATCCGTGCCCCATCCAAAACTCATGCGCACTCTGCCATGGAAATGATGATAGGTTTTTTCAATTGTATTGACATCAAGAGCATCAGAAAAAATTAAAAGTTTTTCGCGTGGATCTTTTCCTTTTTCTTTCCACCATTGAATAATACGTTCGCCACCTTCAATAGGGGGCGCACTATCGGGTCTGAAACCTGTCCAATCAGCGACCCAATCTGGTGCATTGCGTAAAAATGCTTCTGTACCAAAGGTATCAGGTAAAACAATGAGAAGATTTCCACCATAATAACGGTTCCAATCTTGCAAGACTTGATATGGAGCTCTGCGTAATTCATCATCGTTGTTGCTGAGAGCCGCAATAACCATGGGCAATTCGTGTGCATTGGTTCCAAGAGCTTCTAAATCCGTATCCATGGCAAGAAGAACATTAGAAGTTCCAGTAAAAGAATTACCAATGCCTTCTTTTAATGCTTCCACACACCAGCGCTGCCATAAAAAAGAATGGCGACGCCTTGTCCCAAAGTCAGATATTTTAATATCAGGCAATTTTTTGAGACGTTCAACTTTACTCCACATTTTTGCTTTAGCACGCGCATAAAGTACATCAAGAGCAAAACGATCTAGTTTTTTGAGAGCTGCACGTGAACGTAATTCACTGATAATAGCAAGGGCTGGAATTTCCCACATAGAGCTATGAGCCCACGAACCATAAAAATGAAGCATATATTGGCCATCTTTGCGGGTTAGTTCATATTCTGGGAGTTGAAAATTCTCAAGCCACTGAAGAAAATCCGGTTCAAAAATTTGTTTGCGTCCATAAAATGTATTACCAGCAAGCCAGATCATTTCTTTTTTTGTAAAGCGCAAACTAAGAGCATGATCAAGTTGAGCACGTAATTCACTCTCATCAATATCATCGGCAAGACGTATTGTTTTAGAGCGATTTATGAGGGAAAAAGTAACATTAACATTAGGATACAACCCCCAAATCATCTGCACCATTAGAAGCTTATAAAAATCCGTATCAAGAAGTGACCGAATAATGGGATCAAGTTTCCAAGTGTGATTGTAAACACGTCTAGCAATATCCGGATGATTCATAACCTTTTTCTTTCATTTTCATAAAATCTAAAATATTATGCACCAACACGGCTAATATAGGCGGTGCAATATAACAACTCTACAGTTTTGGACAAGAATAAAAAGTCTGCTCTCTTTTTTCATCTTTAATCTTTAAGATTTGACAATACGTATAATTTCATGCTGACCTGTTTTTTGTAACTTTATCCCTATATGAACTTCGGTATATTCTTTGCTATTAATATAGAGCATATTTTTAGGTCCCCATTTTACTTTAATGCAATAAACGGCATCATAAAACTTCATTGTTGCTTCATATTTTGGCCAAATAGAGGGTAAATGTGGCTGCAAAAACAATAGGTCTCCCTGACGCTGTATTCCAAGAATAGCTTGTGTTGCGGCGCGATAAAACCAACCGGCTGAACCTGTATACCAAGTCCAACCGCCTTGACCACATCGTGGTTCAACAGCATAAATATCTGCGACCATTACATAAGGTTCAACACGATAAATTTCAGGATCTTGTCCATGGGTAATTGGGTTTATCATAGAAAATAAAGCATAAGCTTTATCGTTTTGTTCCATTTCAGCCAACGCAAAAATACTCCAAATGGCACCATGCGTATATTGACCACCATTTTCTCGAATTCCTGGAGGATAACCTTTTATATAACCAGGCTCGAGCGTACTTTTATCAAAAGGCGGCCAAAAAAGGCGAATGAGTCCGCCTTTTTTATCATAGAGATGTTCCAACATTGATGTCATTGCTTGTTTTTGACGTTCAGGCGATGCCATTTGAGAAATGATAGCCCAAGATTGAGCAATGGTATCAATTTGACATTCATCATTGATTTTAGAGCCAAGAGGTGTTCCATCATCAAAATAACCACGTCGATACCAAGCACCATCCCAACCATTTTTCTCTAGGCATTTTGTTAAATGTTCAAGGTACGTACTCCATATTTGCATATGGCTATTGTCACCACGTTTTTTGGCTAAAGAGATAAATGCTTGTAATGTGTACCCAAGAAACCATCCTAACCAAATGCTTTCGCCTTTTCCTTCCACACCGACCAAATTCATGCCATCATTCCAATCCCCACCTAAAATAAGAGGGAGACCATGTGGTCCGCAGCGTTTAATGGCAAGGTCTAAAGCTAAAACACAATGTTCATAAACTGTTGCAACCTTTGGGGATTGGGTGGGTTGAAAATAAGCATCCTGTTGCCCACTTTTGAGAACATCACCTTCAATAAAAGGAATGAGCGTATCAAGAAAAGCGTCATCACCAGTGGTAGTGACATAAAGAGCTGTTGCATATGCAAGCCAAACGATATCATCAGAAATGTATGTACGAACACCAGCATTTGTGTCAGGCAACCACCAATGTTGCACATCACCTTCAAGAAATTGGTGCGCTGCTGCATTTAACAATTGTTCACGTGCTAATTGTGGTTCCAGCAATAACAAAGACAAGCTATCTTGTAACTGGTCACGAAAACCAAATGCACCACTCGCTTGGTAAAAGCCTGCGCGTGCCATGATGCGGCATGCGTAGATTTGATAAGGAAGCCAATGGTTGACCATAAGATTAAAAGAAGCATCAGGTGTTTTGACTTGGAAAGGAGAAACAAAATCACTCCATTGCTGTTTTTGTTTTGTGAGCTGAATTTCAAAATCACTTGCACGTACTTGATTGAGTAATTTTTCAGCTTCTTGCCTATTTTCAGCACTGCCAAGATAGAAGATGATTTCTTTTGTTTGCCCTGGTTGAAGATCAATATCATAGGCGAATGCTGAACAAGGATCACATCCTGCTTCAATGGTATTTGAAAGAGCAGCGGCTTTACGGATCGCATTTGGACGTGTTACGGTTCCCGTTGCACCAATAAATTCAGCGCGATTGGTCGTCGTGCTGGTTGGCATTTCGGATGCTGATAAAAATGTAACTTGTTGAGATTTCTCGATGTGATAGGGATTTTGAATAAAATGTGCACCCCATCTGGTCTCATAAGAGGAAACAATAAAGGGGGCATATTTTGTACGGACATTTCCCAAAACCCATTCAACATAATTATAAAGGCGTAAACTGCGTGGTTTTTTCCCTTCATTCGTAAGGATAAGACGTGAAAAGCGAATAGGTTTTTCGGGATCAAGTGTATGAGTCAGTTCTAATGCGATTTCTGAATGTGTTGATTTAAAAGTTGAGAATCCAAACCCATGACACGCCTCATAGACAATATTTTCGTCACATTCAACAGTAGAAACGGGTGAGAAACGTTTTAAAGACTGGCGATCAACCAGATAAAGAGCTTCTCCTGGTCGGTTAGACGTTGGATCATTCGCCCAAGGAGTTAGTTGATAATCGCGGCTATTGTTAGCCCAAGTAAAAATTGCACCTTCAGCAGAGACATGAAAACCAAATCTGTGATTAGCAATGACATTAATCCACGGATGCGGTGTAGTGGTACGTCCATGAAGACGTATTACATAATGATTGTGCTGATTAAAACCACCGTAACCATTCCAATATCTTAGATCTTCTCCATTTGGGAGAAAAGAGGATGGTTTTTGTTGGCTAATAAGACCAATGGAAGAAAAAAGATTTTGTTCAGTTTGTGTTGTAAATTGCTGTCCTTCGTTATATCTTGGCAAGTCTAATTGATCATAAGGTTCTTGATAATTTTTACGAACTGTGAGATTAAAATCATTCTCATCAAGTCGTTTAAGTTGTTCAGATAAAGAGCCATTTTGGGCATCAAGAACGATACGCGCTGATGCAAGAAGCGTTTTAAAACTCTGTTCACTCATTTGATCGCGTCGAAGCATGAAAATATGTTGGCGTTCATCTGCTTTTTGCGTGTGGTGATAATAAGATTCACAGACCCACTCAAGAGCGCGTTGTGTACTTTGTATATAAGAAAATGTTTGTTCATTAAGAATGACCAAATCAACAATGAGTCCACGCATACGCCAATATTCATGTGCTTTAAGGAGCTCGCGCAGTACAGTTATATTTCCCTCGTTATTTAATCTAAGAAGACAGAGTGGATTGTCTCCTGAGATAGACATGGGCCAAAGATTAGACTGTTTTCCTAGCGTTTTTGCTAATATTTCAGAAGGAAGACGCCACGTTCTTTCTGGATAAATAAGCGGTGTTGCATATTTTTGATAGACAATAGCTTCTTTAAGCTGGGTTCCGCTCTGATACAGTGCGACTTGTGAGCGCGTCCATGCCATTGAAAGTTCTTTTTGAAACATATCAGGTTGTCGATAATGTTTAATATGATTATTTAGCGCTTCTTTTGTATGAGCAGCAAAAGTCCAAAAAATAAGTTCTGCTTTTTCATGGGCTGAAATTTTTATACGGCATCGCAATGACATAACAGGGTCAAGAACACAACCTTGACTGTTACTGAAACGAGCATTTTGGTCAAATGCAGCGGGTCGATGAATGGATCGCCCCCGACCAATAAACAGAGAGCGATCTGTTTCAGCTTCTGTCTCTTGGAGAATATCTGTTGTACTAGAAACAAAATGGGTAACATAGATTTCAGGATCACTAGGCGAGCGTTTGCGCCTTTTGGCAAAAATTGTTTTACCTTCTTCAGTAATTTCTGTCTCTATAAACATACGGGAAAAAACAGGATGAACTTGGTCTGTATCCATCGTGGCAAGCGCTAATTCACCATAAGAAGTCACTTCAATGAGTCGGTCTTTATTTGTCGTATTCATCAGTTGAATACGTCTCCCTTCGCCACATCCTTCAGATGTAATAAGACATTCAAGTGTTGATTTAATACCATCAACCATTTTTGTATATTCAGCCTTTTCATCTGTAAAAATGCTGACAGCTTCTTCTTCAATAACACGTGTTGGCTCACCAGTAACAGACCACCACCGTCCACTATGCGTATCACGTAAGAAGAATAAAGTACCTTGTTGATCTTCTGTTGCATCAGGAATAAAGCGCGTAATCGCATAATCGTGCCAACGGCTGTAACCAGAACCGTTCGCTGTTAACATGGTAGAATAAAAGCCATTAGACAAAAGTAAAGTTGCTCGTGGTTTGAGTAACGGGTTTGTAATAATGCGCAAAGGGGCTGCGTCAAATGCTTGAGACTTATTGCGCATACGATTAACAGCTTTGGTATGAATAATAGGAATGAGATGAGGCGCTCTTTCCTGTAAGAGCAATTGTGTTGCTTCAATAACGGGATCACGGTGAAAACGATCACGCATTCGCCCTTGAAAAATAACATTGTTAAGAGCAAGGATAGACATGCCATGATGGTGCGCATAATAATTGCGTATAATGGCGTATTTTTCCCCTGTTTTCACGCGTGTTGGAGTAAAATCAACAGAGTCATAATAACCATATGTTCCTAAAGCTCCAAGATCACGGAGTCGTTTTAAATTAGCGACAGCGCAAGCAGGAGCATATTGTGCCGCTAGAAGGCTGGCATAGGGAGCAATGACAGCATTGCGTGAAAGACCACGTTGGAGTCCGAGGTTTGGAACACCAAAATGAGCGTATTGGTAATTCATTAAATGATCGCGAGCATTAAATGCGGCTTCTGAAATACCCCATGGCAATTCCCGTTTATGGGCATATTGTATTTGACAACGAATAATCAATCGATTTGTTTGATCTAGGAGAGATCCTAAAGGTTCATGCATTACGAGAGATGGCATAAGATATTCGAACATTGATCCAGACCATGATAGGAGTGCACCTTTCCCACCTATGGGTACGAGAAGTCGACCAAGACGAAACCAATGTTTAAGTTTTATATCTCCTTTTGCGATGGCAAAAAAGCTTGCAAGACGTGCTTCTGAAGCAAGCAGGTCATAACAATTTTCATCGAGTTTGTTTTCTTGAACACGATATCCAATGGATAAGAGATGCCGTTTAGGCTGTTCTAAAAAGTCAAATTTCATATCAAAGGCTATTTGCCTTGCCATTATAGCCAGCCTGTTTAGTTTTTTACGTAATTTTTCAGTATCACAATGAGCAGTCGCATCATTATGATGAGCGTTACAGGTGTCGATAAGGCATTTAGCCCAAGAAAGCGCACGAGCAGATTCTATCGTTTGAATTTTGTGGTCAAGTTCACCGACTAAGTGCACAATATCATGGGCTGCAAGTGAAAGATCTATGATGTGAGAAGGAATCGTATTTTCTTGTTCTATAAAAGTGAAGATAGAATCATGAAAACGAGTGATGTTTTCTTCGATTTTTTGGCGTAAAGAGCGTAAACTGGGTTGATGATCTGGAATTTCTCTGACAGTTTCTTCAAGAATAGCAAGAACATCCGATAAGCCTTCTCGATCACTTTGAAAAAAAACATGAGGTTTTTCAGCCCATTCACTTAAGGCAGAAGAGAGTGTTACCAAATGACCGGCAAGATTTCCTGAATCAACGGTTGATACATAAGTAGGCAAAAGAGGCCTGAGTGTATCCGTTTCATACCAATTATAGAGATGACCGCGGAACTTTTCCATTTTTGCAAGAGAGCGTAATGTACATTCAATACGGGTAATGGTCTCTTCAAAACCAATCCAACCAAAATCACGTGCAGCAATAATAGAAAGGAGATAAACCCCAATATTCGTAGGCGATGTACGTTGAGCAACAAGAGGTTCAGGATCTTCTTGAAAATTATCGGGAGGCAAATAGTTGTTTTGTGCATTGACAAAGGTTGCATAATAAAGCCATGTCCGCCGTGCAATAGAACGGAGTTTTTTTTCATCTTTTGAAGAAAGATAAAGGCTATCTTGAAAGGTTGAAGGTTGACTCACAATCCAAGCAATGAAGGGTGAAAAAAACCATGCTATCCCAAAAGGCAAAGCAACCAAGCTTGCAAAACTATCAGAAAAAAGAGGGAGTGCTATAGTAAGAATACCAATAAGCGATGCTGGTGCCATTGTAAAAACATAGAAACGCAAACTATTGGGTATTGATTTTGTTGCGGCAGAAGTTTTCCATTCAAGAAGATGCTGTTTTGAAATCGTCATACGATAGAGTGTACGAATAATCGCATCGGTCATAAAATACGCCGAATAAGCAAGAAACGTCGTTTTAAGAAATATATCAGCGCTTGTAAAAGCAATTTTGTTCCAAATTAATTGAAAATGTCCACGCAAAGAATGATCTATATTGGATGAGACAAGCGTTTTTAATACACATAGAATGGGTGAAATGAAGGAGCTAAACAACAAGAATAGTTGCCAGACGATTGCACTCTTTAAAGACAAAAAAGCCCATCCTGCAAATGCTGCGATTAACCACATAAGTGGAGTGAGAGAACGACGTAAATTATCCTGCATTTTCCAACGCGTCACGGAACTTATTTGACGGTGGGGAAAAAGATAAGGCAAAAGCTGCCAATCACCGCGGACCCAACGATGATAACGCATAACATCAATATTATAAGCAGTTGGATAGTCTTCAATGACTTCTATGCTACTTACCAGAGCAGTACGAGCATAACCTCCCTCTAAGAGATCATGGCTAAGAATAGTATTTTCTTTAATTTTGCCATCAAGCGCTTGTTCAAATGCATCAATATTATAAAGACCTTTACCGATAAAGGTGCCTTCTCCTAAAAGATCTTGATAAGTATCAGAAACAGCAAAAACATAAGGATCAATGCCACGGTTTATAGAAAAAACCCGTTGGAGAATTGATGTTTTTTTTCCTGTTGTAAGAGAAGGAATAATGCGTGGTTGTAAAATGCTATAGCCCTTTACAACCTTTCCACTTTGTGGATCAAAAACGGGATAATTGAGTGGATGGTTAAGCTTTCCAACAAGTTTCGCGACGCTCTCTGGAGTAAGACGTGTATCACAATCCAGCGTCATAACAAAACGGCAATCCATGGGAAGATGTGGATTGGGAGGATAAAAGCTTGTATTTTTATCGCCTCTTAAGAGCCGATTAAGTTCATGAAGTTTTCCTCGCTTTCGTTCCCATCCCATCCAACATTTTTCGCTTGTATTATAAAGGCGTCGGCGATGTAAAAGGAAGAAAAGCGGAAGTTCATCACGATGATAACGACTATTGAGTTTATCAATACTCTTTTGCGCATAGTGCAATAAATCAAGATCATCTTGCGTTTCTCTCAATGGAGCATCCACCCAATCTGTAATGAGTGCAAAATGAATGGCACCTTTAGGATTGGAAAGATAGTGCACTTCAAGATTGCGCACTTGTTCATCAATGTCAGCGCGTGATGTCATCAAAGTAGGTACAACAACCATTGTCCGTGCATGTTTTGGAATACCTTCTTTATATTCATAACCAATGAGTTGTTTTGATGGGACAAACCACGAAACAACAGTGTTAAATAAAGCAAAAGCAGCATCGATAGCAGGAAAAAGCGCCAATCCAGTAAAGCAAAAAGACATCCATTGTGTCATGCCAGATAGCTGTAAAAGGGCGTAAATTACCAGCAAAAGAGCAAGCGTCAGAAGAGAGACAGGAACGGCGATGACTCTCAATTTTGAGCAACAGGAAGCGCGTGTCCATTTTATGAGAAAGGGCGGAATATACCCACAAGCCTTTTCAAATATGCCACGACCATCATCAACAAGGTACCACCCCACACAAGAATGATGAGGCATATCTTTAGAAGTGGAATTTGCCATTTCTACAACTTTATGTGCAACTTCCAGTTCACTAAGAGGCGAAAAGCGAGAAACTTTTTCAATGACTTGTCGATAAATATTGCGTGAGTGAGCATCAATTTCAGAAAAATCACTATTTTTACGCAAAATAGAATCGACACAACTCACTGTTTCAAACCATGCTGTCCAATCAACATCATCTATAGCTTTAAGAGAACAGATAATATTTCCCATGGTCACACCATCTGCTGCTTGTCGGGTATGTTCATCAGCTGTTGCAATCTCTAAGCTACTGCCTTGGCTTTTCAATTGCTTTTCAAGCCAAGTTAATGCTACGGTTGAATCGACAGATGCACTGCGCAGGCGATAGAATAAATGTGCTGAAAAAGTTGGATCAACAGTAAATGGTTTATACTGCGTAAAAAGAGAGTGTAGATTTGTTTTATTTTCTACAAGAGAAATTTTATCAGCTACTTGACTAGCAAGATGGCGCATATGTCGCGCTTTTTCGATACGTACTGAAAGACGACGGACATTTTCAATGAGCAGCATTTGCATAACTGAAGGAAGAGCCCACAATTCACCAATTGTGAGCGCACAAATTTCTTGAAATCCGTTGGTCATAGCAGTGAGTGTTTCTTGTGAAAAGCTGCTATCGGTATGCGCAATATAAAGCCAAGTTAAAGCAAAAATTCGTGGTATTCCGGCTTTGTGTGTAGAAAGAGGAAGTTGCTTTATGAAGGACTTGGGTAGATTACGACGTAGCTTTTGTATGGTTTTATCAATGGTGTAATGATTATCAATGAGCCATTGAGCAGATGGTGCGATGGTTTCATCATTTCGGGCAGCAAAATCACTGGTATGAAAGGCATGAAGAATAAGTTTAGCATTTTCATTCAATCTCTTGCGAAAATCTCCTACTCCTTCATATTCAGGGAGTAAAATTTCTTTACCAGAAGCTATATCATGCCCTAAGTTATAAAGATCTTCCTGTACCTTATAAATTGCACGAAGAGGAAAATCCGTATTAATAAAATGATCTTTTTTCTCTTTTTGAGAAAAAAAGCACTTTATGAAAGGTATTATGCACGTCATAGTGTCCCATTGTTATTCAATTACATTGTTTTTTATTTAAATTTTAAGCATTTTATCTGAATAGTGAACCGTTGTTAGACAAAAAACAAACTTTTTGTTTTTATTTGCAAGCATTTATAATTTTTGTTTCAATAATTTAAAAATAAGCAGACAATTTTTTTATAAAATAAAAAGGTCACTCCTAATGAGTGACCTTAATAATAAAACCAACTTTAATGATTGATGATTAATCTTGTTCTTGTTTTTTCAAAGCTGCACCCAGAATATCACCAAGAGAAGCACCTGAATCTGTAGAACCATATTGTGCAACAGCTTCTTTTTCCTCTGCAATTTCTAAAGCTTTAATCGATACTGAAATTTTACGTGTTTTTTTATCAAATGCTGTGATGCGAGCATCAACCTTTTGCCCAATTGCGAAACGCTCAGGACGTTGCTCATCACGATCACGCGCAAGATCAGCACGCCGAATGGTTGTCTCAAGGTTGTGGTCAATCAATTTCACACCAATGTCATTGTCGTTAACAGCAATCACTTCGCATGTTACAACTGCACCTTTTCGCAATTCGCCAGAAGCAGCTGCTTCTCCAACTTTATCGCTGGAAAGCTGCTTAATTCCAAGAGAAATGCGCTCTTTTTCAATGTCAACATCAAGGACCACAGCCTTAACGATATCGCCTTTATTATAAGTATCAATAACTTGTTCACCAGGACGGTTCCAATCAAGATCAGACAAATGAACCATACCGTCAACATCGCCTTCAAGCCCAATAAACAGACCAAATTCTGTTTTATTTTTAACCTCTCCTTCAATTTGCGAATTGACAGGAAATTTATTGGCAAAAGCTTCCCATGGATTTTCAAATGTTTGTTTTAAGCCAAGAGAAATACGCCGTTTAGAAGGATCAATCTCAAGAACAACCACTTCTACTTCTTGTGATGTAGACAGAATTTTTCCAGGATGAACATTTTTCTTTGTCCAGCTCATTTCAGAAACATGGATCAGCCCTTCGATTCCTGGTTCAATTTCAACAAAACCACCGTAATCAGTAATGTTGGTAACAGCACCCGTAATTTTTTTACCAATCGGATACCGGACACTGATGCTTTCCCAAGGATCACTTTCAAGCTGTTTCATTCCAAGAGAAATACGGTGCGTATCTTGATTAATGCGAATAATCTGCACTTTAATCGTTTGGCCAATTGTGAGCACTTCAGATGGGTGATTAACACGCCGCCATGCCATATCTGTAACGTGCAAGAGACCATCAATCCCACCAAGATCAACAAAGGCACCATAATCTGTAATATTTTTCACCACACCTTCAACGATTTGATTTTCTTCAAGATTTTGTACGATTTCTGAACGTTGCTCAGCGCGACTTTCTTCTAAAACAGTGCGGCGTGAGACCACAATATTGCCACGACGACGATCCATCTTCAAAATTTCAAAGGACTGTGAATTATGCATGAGGGGTGAAACATCACGAATGGGACGAATATCAACTTGGCTGCGAGGCAAGAAAGCAACGGCACCATCAAGATCAACTGTAAAACCACCTTTTACTTGGCTAAAGATCACTCCATCAACGCGTGCACCAGCATTGAATTTTTCCTCCAAACGGACCCAACTTTCTTCGCGCCGTGCTTTTTCACGCGATAAAACAGCTTCACCCATCGCATTTTCAATGCGTTCAATGTAAACCTCAACTTCATCGCCAACTTGCAAAGAACCATCTTTTGCTTTAGCTCCAAATTCTTTGAGAGGAATACGTCCTTCGACTTTAAGACCAGCATCAATAATGGCCATGTCTTTTTCGATTGCAATAACACGACCTTTAACAACAGATCCTTCATTAAGATCATTAGTTTGAAAAGATTCTGTTAAAAGGGCTTCAAAATCCGCTGTTGTGGGATTGTATTGTGACATAAGAACTCCTAATATATACCTTGTATTATAAGGTATGAGCGCTAGGTTAGTGTTAACATAAGTAACTCCCTAGCCTTTTCCTTGAATAAAGGAAAAAAGTTAGCGCTAGGCTGGAAGTTACCTTAACGAATTTATCCAATTATATGCATTTTTATGATTGGATCAACAAAACTGCATGCAATTTCAAATGTTGCTTCTATACTCAATTCTGACGTATCAAGCAAGTGGGCGTTTTTTGCTGGTTTTAGTGGACTTTGTTTGCGCGTTATATCGCGACTGTCGCGCTGTTCAAGTTGAGCTAGGATTTCATGATAATTTGCTTGAACACCTTTTTTTAAAATCTCTTGGTAGCGGCGTTTGGCGCGTGTTTGAACATTGGCTAGAATATAAAACTTGATATCGGCATCAGGACAAACAATCGTTCCGATATCACGCCCATCAAGCACACAGCCGGGCAAAACTTTAGCAAAGTTGCGTTGTTTTTCGACAAGAATTTTGCGTACAGCAGGGTTAATTGCTATTTTTGAAGCCGCTTCACCAAGTTCATGAGAAGAAAGAAGAGAAGGATTTAAGGTATTAAAATCAAGTTCTTTAGCATAAATAATAGCATTTTTTTCATCATTAAGAGCTAAATTTTGTTGTAAAAGCGTATGAGCAACACTACGATAAGTAAGACCAGTATCGAGATGACGAAGGCGATAATGTGCAGCAATTTTGCGTGCTAAGGTTCCTTTGCCTGAGGCTGCAGGTCCATCAATGGCGATAACAAAAGGCTTCAAGCGATTTTTCCCCCAAGTTGTTTTATAAAAGGAATAAATTCTGGAAAGCTCGTAGCGATCATTCGTTTATCATCAATGGTAACAGGTTTTTCTGACACAAGCCCAAAAATGAGAAAACACATAGCAATTCGATGATCAAGATGTGTGGCAACATACCCACCCCCCAAACCTTTGGCAGAACCTTTTCCATAAACAATAAGAAAATCTTGACCTTCTTCACAGTCTACGCAATTAATTTTTAATCCTTGAGCAACAGCAGACAATCGATCCGATTCTTTTACACGCAATTCTTCAATTCCTAGCATAACTGTTTTGCCTTCTGCAAAGGCAGCTGCTACTGCCAAAGCAGGATATTCATCTATCATCGATGGAGCACGTTCTTTGGGCACCGTAACGCCTCTAAGGACCGATGATTTTATCCGTAGATCAGCAACATCCTCTCCACCTGTTTGACGTCGGTTCAAAAATTCAATTTGAGCACCCATTTCCCACAATGTTTCGATAAGTCCTATTCGAGAGTTATTTATCAAAACATTTTCAATGGTGATATCAGAGTCTTCTATAAGAAGGGCTGCGATAATTGGAAAAGCAGCAGAAGAAGGATCACCCGGAATATGAATCGTTTGTCCAGTAAGATGGGGTTGACCATTAAGATGAATCAAACGCGCACCTTCGTTATCTTTTTCTATTTCAAGTTGCGCACCGAATGCTTTTAACATTTTTTCCGTATGATCTCGTGTCAGAACTGGTTCAATAACAGTTGTAGTGCCGGCGGTATTGAGTCCAGCAAGCAGGATTGCTGATTTAATTTGGGAGGAAGCTATTGGAACACGGTAACGAATCGGATTAGCCATTTTCGGACCATAAAGCGTTAAAGGAAGGTGATCGTCGCGCGTTGCCTCAATTTCAACCCCCATGAGACGCAGTGGATCAAGGATACGTCCCATTGGACGTTTAGAGAGAGAAGCATCACCAATAAAGGTTGTTTTCATATGATACGGACCAACCATTCCCATAACCAAACGAGCACCTGTTCCAGCGTTTCCAAAGTCTAAAGGTTTTTGTGCAGCTAAAAGGCAACCATTCCCTGTTCCTCGTATGATCCAGAAGTCTTCTTTTTTAATAATACAGGCACCCATAGCTTGCATAGCAGCAGCTGTATTGAGTACATCAGCGCTTTCAAGTAATCCATGAATATATGTCTCACCACTTGCTAATCCTCCCAATATAAGAGAGCGATGAGAGATTGATTTATCTCCTGGTATTTGAATTTTTCCAGAGAGACTACTCGATTTATAGGTGGTTATAGGGATTGCTTTTTGCATGGAAATTCTATTTAATTCTATCTAACTTTTATGAAATTGTGCATCCTTTAGCACATGCTTTAAAAGACGTCATGAAAAAATCACTGTGGAACAGTGTATTTATCTTTGACAAAGGTATTATTTTTCGATTAAGCACCATAAAATTTATCTTTTAATGGAATAATAGTTAATCAAAGAGGCACGGTTTATGGCAAAACAAGAACTTGGAACTAAACGTGTTGATCCAGAAACAGGAAAAAAATTTTACGATCTAAATCGCGATCCTATTGTGTCGCCCTATACAGGGATTTCTTATCCGCGTTCTTACTTTGAAGTTGCAGCAGCGGAAGCAAATAATGAAGAAGAAGTTGATACTGAAGAGCTTGATACAGCACTTGAAAAATCTGCTTTTATGCTTCTTGAAGATGATGATGTGGATTCTAAAGATGACGATCTTCCTGATTTAGAAGATAGTGATGTAGATCTTGGTGATGATGATGATACATTTTTGTCTCATGATGGTGACGATGAAGATGATGACGTTACTGATATTCTCGGAGGCGGTGTTTCTAATGATGACGATGCTTAAAAGAAGTAAAAGAGGACATCTTTTCTATTGAATGTAAATTCTTCTTGATCTTCAATTTTGATCGTTCTAGAAAAGCTGGAATTGTATACTGTCTTTTTGGGACAATTTGTTTTTATAGGGGCTATAGCTCAGCTGGGAGAGCGCTTGCATGGCATGCAAGAGGTCAGCGGTTCGATCCCGCTTAGCTCCACCAAAAAGACCAACTGTTCTATCAAGGGAATCAATTATAATAAAAGATGTGTGCATCAATTTAAAAGGTTTATGTGCTATTTAATTATCATTCCAATAGCGCCTGTTCCTTGCATCTTAATGATATTATAATACATTTTTAATCATTTGTTGGATTATAAAATTTACTGTCGCAACCGTGAAAGTAGATAATTTTTTATGCTTTGCACAGAAATAGAAAATGAGCTGTTTAACCTGCGCCTTGTCTTAAAGGACAAAATTTGAATTTCCTTTACCACAATATTTCCACAAATATCATAATATGTTGGTTACCGGTATCTTTTTTAAAGATATGAAGTACTTAAACAAAGAGTAGAGAATAAAATATTAAAATATACTTCTCAATTATTGCGAATCAGAACTTTTTTCGAGTATTTTTAGCCTGATCAGATGTTCTGCCAATTAAAAATTATCCACCTTGAGTAGCGTATACCTGCTCAATACTAAGGTATATTAACACTTAAATAATATATTGAATCAATTAATTTTTTTCCTTGCACGTCATAAACAAGGTCGAGGTGTAAGAGCAAAGTGGTGCTATCATTATATGTGCTAATTCCCAATGTTACGGATAATTCTTACATTTGAGAATGTATGTTCATAAAAAAATATTTTTAGTCTTTTCTTTCACAGTTTTTATCCACATACCCATTGTGCTTGTTATCTGCAAGCCAATGGTTTTATTGATTCAACCTCAAGAGATCTGAAACGATAAAACCCTACGCCATTCGAGATTCTTACTTTAATATAAATAACGATATATTATCTTTATAAATCAATATGCTTAAACCATTTAAGAAAAAGAATAAAAATGCTTCTCATAAATATTCTCAAATGCAAAAGCTATCACAACATTGGAGACTGACTTGTTACTTCATAGGCGTTACAAATCTTTCTCTGAATATTCATTGTGTGTAAAGTTGCATATACCTTATCATCCTATAAACGGGAGTGTTTTTACAATACAATAAGATAACTTTTTTCAATTAAGATGGACTGGATGGACGAATATGTTTTATTTCATACAATACTAAATACACCTAGTTCTTTTGAAGACTGTAGCGCCCTCTTTATACAAAATAACGTTTTTTCGTTTAATGCATTTCTCGTTTTTTTATATTGAATATTTTACCCTTTTTATGATGCCCGAATTGCATTTGTTTTAATTGCTATTTTATACGCTTAACAAAGAAAATATTCATATAATAATCAGCCAGTAATACGCATAATGAAAATAAAAAATGATATTATATTTTAAAATTTTTCTTCAATAATCTCTGGCACTTAGCCCAATGCGAAATGCCAGCGCTAAATAGAAGATAGTTTCTATTATAAATTTTTTTAACAAAGGAGGTAAAAATGTCAAGAGTATCTTCAAATCTATTGTGTATTGCAAAAACTTTCTGTTGCTTGAGTTTATTCTAAAAAATAACAATTTATTTCATTGAACGATCGGAAAAACGACACTATTTTATCATATTATGCCGAATTTTGCTTTCGAATAATTTTATCCCATCAATTCCCTGATTGAGATTTTCAAAAATCTTCCCTAATGCCATCCACATCTTTTTAATTGCTGTTCATAGAGCCTCGATATCCTTGCCATGCGCTGTGCTGTCTGTGAAAGCGCAGCACTGACATGCCCACCACTACGTGCATAAGCACCATGCCCCATATGATAATTTAAATAAAGGCTATATGCATCATCAAACCTCACCCCATTGCGTTGAACACTTTGGCGATGATACCAAGCAACAAAATCAGCAGCATCTGCGAAATTCGTACGCCATGCAAAAGACTTTCCTGTAGAGCGAAGATACATTGCCCATGTACTATCAAGCGCTTGAGCATAACCATAAGCTGTCGACCGACGCTTCCATGGAATAAAACCAAGTAGTTTTTTGCGTGGAGGACGTGCATTGTGACGAAAGCTCGATTCCATCTTAATGGTTGCAAGAATAATAGGCATAGGAATTCCATAGCGCATTTCCGCTCTTTGAGACACCTTACCCCAATTGTCAAAAAAACCATTTTTTTGTGCTAAAATAGCACAAGCATTATTTGTGTGGATGGGAGTGGTTGTTGCGCATCCCTCTAGCAAAAACACCAGTGCCCCTAAAAACAAAAGGTGTCGCATATTCCTATTCCTCTCGTTTAAGAAATAAAACAAGATAGAGATACTAAAAAATGATTACCAATCAATAAAGAACATGATCTAACTTGTAATATCTAAGAAGCTTGCTTTGCTTTATTCCTCATCAGCAAAACGCAATGTTTGCGACTGAGCCAATGTTGTCATTTTTGTTGGTTCAGAGTAATTTTCTTTTAATTCGACAGTTTCAATGCGATTTGCCCGTTTCATGATTTTGGAGGACGATATCAAAATTCCCTCTATATCTTCACCTGCTTTATGAAAGTGCTTCTGTAGTGCGCGAACACGCGTATCCATTCGTCCAAAATCTTCCATCAATTTTGCTACTTCTGATTGAATTAAATGCGCTTGTTCACGCATACGCGCATCTTTCATAATGGTTTGTACCACTTGGACAGAGAGCATCAACAAAGATGGTGAAACAATAATCACATGGGCTCTATTGGATTTTTGTACCAATGCCTCAAAGTCCTCATAAATTGTTGCGAAAATCGATTCAGATGGCACAAAAAGGAAAGCAGTGTCATGGGTTTCTCCAGGAATCAAATATTTTTGTGCAATATCACGAATATGAACTTCCATATCGGTACGAAATTGGCGTTCTGCCTCTTGACGCTCTTGCGCTGATTCTGCCTTACGCATAGCATTCCAAGCTTCCAGAGGAAATTTAGCATCAACAACAAGAGAAGGAGCTTTATTGGGCATATGAATGAGACAATCTGGGCGCTTTCCATTGGAAAGAACAGCCTGAAAAGCATAAGCGTTTGTTGGTAAGGCATCGGCAATAATTGCTTCCATCCGCCCTTGACCGAAAGTACCACGCGTCTGCTTATTGCTTAAAATGGACTGCAACTGAACAACTTGTCCCGTAAGCGATTGAATATTATTTTGTGCTGCATCAATCACTGCTAAACGCTCTTGCAAACGATTCAAATTTTCATAAGTGGATTTGGTCTGTACCTGAAGTGTTTGGCCTAAGCTTGTTGTCATCCCATTGAGTTGCTCACTGAGTGATTTATTCAATTCAGCCTGCCGTTGACCAAAAATTTCCGCCATCGTTTGCATTCGCCCTTGCATTTCAGCTTGTGTTTTCAGCAAGGTAGCCATCTGCATTTGTGCCTCACGTGCGCGTTCAGCAATTTCATTTTCCAAAAATGCTTTTTTTCGATGAGAATGTATCAACATAAAAAATGCCAAACAGACAAGTATAAATAAAAGCAAAAGCATTAGTTTAGAAAAAAAATCACCAGCGAGTATGGAAAAAAACGAATCAAACATAAATTGTAATATAACGCTCTTATTGTAAAAAAACGCAAGAATCCGTTATTCAATATTGACCAATAACAAACCATTGATTAATCTCTACTTATGCCAATGAGATCTTTAGTTACTTTACCTGATCCGATTTTACGGGAAGTGTCCAAACCTGTTGAGCAGGTCGATTCAGCTCTCCAAAAACTTGCGGATGACATGTTGGAAACCATGTATAATGCTAAAGGCGTTGGTCTTGCTGCTATTCAAATTGGTATACCGCTACGTATGTTGGTTATAGATGTCTCTGGAAATTCTGAAGATGAGCAGAAAAAACCACTTGTTATTATCAACCCTGAAATTTTATGGCTTTCAGATGAGCGTAATATTTACAAAGAAGGTTGTCTTTCTATTCCTGATTATTTTGCAGAGGTTGAACGTCCTAAACGCCTTCGTGTTCGCTATCAGAACCGTGAAGGAAAACAAACAGAAATTGAAGCAGACGATCTCTTAGCAACTTGCTTGCAGCATGAAATTGATCATTTAGATGGGCGCCTTTTTATTGATTACATTTCAAAGATCAAACGCGATATGGTGATACGAAAATTTAAAAAACGCGCAAAAGAAAAAAACATGCAGGAAGCAGTTTTGTAATGGCTTTACGATTAAGTTTTATGGGAACACCAGATTTTTCTGTTCCTATTTTACATGCTTTATTGGATGCAGGTCATGATGTTGTTGCTGTTTATAGTCAACCCCCTCGTCCAGCAGGACGTCGAGGACTTAAATTAATCCCCTCCGCTGTTCACACCGTAGCAAAAGAAAAATCCATTCCTGTCTTCACGCCTCAAACACTCAAAACAATCGAACAACAGGAGCAATTTGCAGCACTTTCTGTTGATGCTGCTATTGTGGTGGCTTATGGACTCCTTTTACCCAAAGCTATTCTCGAAACGCCACGTTTTGGTTGTTTTAATGCCCACGCTTCACTCTTACCACGTTGGCGTGGTGCTGCGCCTATTCAACGAGCAATTATGGCTGGTGATAAAGAAACAGGTATCATGATCATGAAAATGGATGAAGGACTTGATACGGGGCCTATCGCTCTTTCTCGCTCCATCCCCATTACTGATAACACCACCACTGCTGAGCTTTCAAACAGACTTTCACATATTGGCGCAGAACTTATGGTAGAGACTTTATCCACTCTTGAAAAAGGACAACTTAAACTGACCCCACAATCAGAAGAAGGCATCACCTATGCCGCCAAAATTAGAAAAGAAGAGACCCGCATTGATTGGACAAAACCTGCAGAGTTTATTCATAGGCATATTCGCGCGCTCTCTCCCTCTCCTAGTTGCTGGTGCAATATGAATATCGGTGGACGAGAAGAACGTGTAAAAATTCTTGATAGTCGTTTAACAACAGGTCCTTCTCTTGAAATTGGACGGATAGAACCAGATTCTTTGATTATCCATTGTGGGCAAGGACGGATAGAAATAACCTCTCTCCAAAGATCTGGCGGTAAAATTCTTGAGTGCGCAACCTTTTTGCGAGGTGCTCATATTTCTGCTGTTTTTTAAGATGCCACGTTTTAAACTCACTCTTGAATATGATGGTTCAAATTATGCTGGTTGGCAGCGTCAAGCAAAACTTCACACGATACAAGGAGCTCTTGAACAAGCAATTTTTTGCTTTAGTGGACAACAATTGACCATAACAACAGCAGGAAGAACCGATGCGGGCGTACATGCTACGGGACAAGTTGCGCATGTTGATTTTGAAAAAAACTGGCTCTCCCATACTGTGCGTGACGCGCTCAATGCTCTTTTACGTAAACAGGGAGAGGCGATTTCAATCTTAAATGTAGAAAATGTCCCTGATGACTTTGATGCACGATTTTCCGCTGTAAAACGCCATTATCTTTTTAAAATACTTAATCGTCGCTCTCCACCAGCTTTAAATGCCAAACGCGTGTGGTGGATACCAAAACCTCTTCATGCTGAAGCCATGCATGAAGCTGCGCAAAAGCTTGTAGGACAACATGATTTTACAACTTTCCGTTCAGCACATTGCCAAGCCAAAAGCCCTATTCGCACCCTTGAACGTCTCGATATTCAAAGAGAAGGTGAAGAAATTTTCCTTTATGCACAAGCTCGTTCTTTTCTTCATCATCAAATCCGTTCATTCGCAGGAAGCCTCATGGAAGTGGGTATTGGACGTTGGACAGCTCAAGATCTCGAAACAGCTCTTCATGCTAAAGATCGTAAACGTTGTGGTGTTGTTGCCCCCCCCTCAGGACTTTATTTAACCAAAGTAGAGTATTAATTATCCTTCAAGAGTGAGCATCTCAAAAGTCGTTAAGGCAGTTTATAAAAAGAACGAATTTCTTCAAAAGCTTCTGCTGCTGTATTAACAAATTTCACAAAATTAATATCAGTAGGAGAAATTGTACCTTGTGCAGACAGATACTCAAAATTGACAGTATTGCTCCAAAATTCTTTGCCAAACAATAAAATTGGTACCTGTTTCATACGCCCCGTCTGTACTAAAGTTAACGTCTCAAACAGTTCATCCAGAGTTCCAAATCCGCCAGGGAAAATGGCTAGGGCTTTCGCTCGTACTAAAAAATGCATTTTGCGCATCCCCAAATAGTGGAAATTAAAACACAAATGCGGTGACACATACGAATTAGGCTCCTGCTCATGTGGTAAAATAATATTCAAGCCAATCGTTGGGGCACCAACATCACAAGCACCACGATTTCCCGCCTCCATGATTCCTGGTCCGCCCCCTGTAACAACCACAAATTCACGATATTGTGTCGTAGCAGAATAAAGTGAGCACAAACGTGCAAACTCTCTTGCTTCATCGTAATAATGTGACATAGCATGCAAATTTTTCTTTTGTATTTCATTCTTTGCAGCCCACGCTGCTTGCCCAGGTTCAGGAATACGCGCACCACCAAATAAAACAACTGTTGATTGAATATCATATTCTTTAAGGGTTATTTCCGGCTTTAAAAATTCAAGACTAATACGTTGTGAACGCAGCTCTGGACGCATCATAAAATCTTGATCGATATAGGCTAAACGATAAGTAGACGAACGCACCTGTGCTGAATTAGAGACTTTATGGATCTGTTGTAGAGCATCCTTCGTATGGAGAAGTGGCGTCCAGTTTTCTTGCTCCCTTTTTCTTTTTTCTTTACAGCTTTTTTTCATGCACCTGTCCTACTTCCTCATCGTTTTATTGACTGAACACATTTCTTCGCGTAGTTCATAGAGAATAAATCTTGAAGCTTTCAACTTGTTTAACGGAACTCTCGTCATGACCCATATCACACAACTTGAAATTATTATCGAACAAGCTTTTGACGATCGCGATTCTATCGATACTACCACAAAAGGCGAAATACGTGAGAGTATTGAACATGCATTGAACCTTCTTGATAAAGGTGAAATCCGTGTTGCAGAACGACAAAAAAATGGACAATGGCATGTTCATCAATGGTTGAAAAAAGCGGTTTTACTCTCTTTTCGGCTTAATCCTATGCAAATTATTACTGGTGGAATCAATGGGACACATTGGTGGGATAAAGTTCCTTCAAAATTCTCTGGTTGGCAAGAGGCAGATTTTAAAAGTGCTGATTTCCGTTCCGTTCCTGGAGCCATTGTACGTCATTCTGCTTACATTGCACCCAATGTTATATTGATGCCATCCTTTGTCAATCTTGGTGCTTTTATCGATGAGGGCACAATGGTTGATACATGGACCACCGTTGGTTCTTGTGCACAAATTGGTAAACATGTCCATCTTTCTGGCGGTGTTGGTATTGGAGGTGTTTTGGAACCACTGCAAGCAAATCCAACAATCATTGAAGATCATTGCTTTATCGGTGCTCGCTCTGAAATTGTTGAAGGCTGTATTATCCGTGAAGGTGCTGTTTTGGGAATGGGAGTCTTTATTGGAAAATCAACAAAGATTATTGATCGTACAACAGGTGAAATTTTTATTGGTGAAGTACCAGCCTATTCAGTGGTTGTACCAGGTTCTCTCCCTGGAAAACCTTTACCAAATGGTGAAGCAGGCCCAAACCTTTATTGTGCTGTTATTGTAAAACGCGTTGATCAAAAAACACGAGAAAAAACATCTATTAATGATCTTTTACGTTCTTAGACACAAGATTAATGCATAATAATATTGCCTCGTTTTTTAACTTGAATAATAACCTCGAATACAAGGATTCTCTCATTTCAAATCCTTTCATAGTGAATCAATCACTATCATTTCCTTGCTCGTTACAAACGCAGTTGGTATGTGGGCAAAAAATACTTTAAGAAATAGAGTGAAATACCTTTAATGAATTCTCTCAAGTGATAAGGACTGTCATAATATTTTGAGCTGAAAAAGAGTATAATGGGTGCGCTTTGCACCTTTCTGACGCGTAAAGGCGGTAATGCCAAATGAAGTTTATATCATTCACAGTGTATTTTACATTATATTTCGTTACAGTCCCCGTTGTGAAATGGAGTTTGATGTATTGAGAAATGTTTCTTTGAAACAAGTGCACAAATATGCAACACAAACGTATTTTGTTTAAAGCATTCTGTTTTACGTGAGAAAGTGATACCATTATGCAATACACAAGAACATGAAGCACGACGCAATTCTATTTAAAAGTGTTCTTTAAACACCTGAACCAATCGACAAAAGCAAAAGCGCAATCAATGAGAGAAAATACCCCTTTTTTCATTATTTGTTCATTTTGAGCGCTTGAATAAATGCCGATTGTGGAATTTCTACTTTTCCAAATTGGCGCATCCGCTTTTTGCCTTCTTTTTGCTTTTCCAAAAGTTTGCGCTTACGCGTAACATCACCCCCGTAACATTTCGCTGTTACATCTTTACGCAAAGCACGAATCGTTTCGCGCGCTATAACTTTACCACCAATAGCCGCTTGAACTGGAATCTGAAACATATGCTGAGGAATAAGATCTTTCAGTTTTTCACACATTGAACGCCCGCGCTTTTCTGCAATCGTGCGGTGAACAAGCATCGATAATGCATCAATAGGCTCTCCATTCACCAAAATAGACATTTTAACTAAATCACCTTCTGCATAATCTGTCATTTGATAATCAAAAGAAGCATAACCCTTGGAGATTGATTTTAGCCGATCATAAAAATCAAAAACAACTTCATTCAGTGGTAAATCATACGTTACCATAGCACGGGTTCCAACATAGGATAACCCAACCTGTACCCCGCGCCGCTCTTGGCATAGTTCTAAAATTGACCCAAGATAATTATCAGGAGTCATGATTGTCGCCCGAATCCACGGTTCTTCTATGAAAGAAATTTTAACCACATCAGGCATATCCGCTGGATTGTGCAACTCTTTAACAGAACCATCATTCATATTCATGCGATAAACAACCGAAGGTGCTGTCGCGATTAAATCCAAATTAAACTCACGCTCTAATCGCTCTTGAATAATTTCAAGATGTAGAAGTCCCAAAAATCCACAGCGAAAACCAAACCCCAAAGCCGCAGATGTTTCCATTTCAAAAGAAAAACTCGCATCATTTAAGCGTAATTTGCCCATGGCTGCACGCAAATCATCAAAATCGGCAGCATCAATTGGAAAAAGTCCACAAAAGACAACCGGTTGCGCAGGCTTAAAACCAGGTAAAGCATTTTCACAAGGACGGCGCTCTTCAGTAATCGTATCCCCAACCCGTGTATCTGCTACCTCTTTGATAGAAGCAGTGATAAAACCAATCTCGCCCGGTCCTAATTCATCAACCTGTATCATTTTAGGTGTAAAAACCCCAACGCGCTCAACTGGATATTTTGCTCCTGTACCCATCATACGAATGGTTTGGCCTTTTTTTAAAATACCATCTATCACCCGTACCAAAACAATGACACCAAGATATGCATCATACCAGCTATCAACCAACATTGCTTTCAAGGGATTTGCAACATCGCCTGTATGTGGAGGTGGTAATTGTGCAACAATTGCCTCCAGAACATCAGGAACACCCAAACCTGTTTTTGCTGATATTTCTACTGCTTGAGATGTATCAATGCCTATTACATCTTCAATTTGTTCTTTAACACGCTCAGGTTCTGCTGCTGGAAGATCAACTTTATTGAGAACAACAACCAACTCATGGGAATTATCAATGGCTTGATAAACATTTGCTAACGTCTGCGCCTCTACGCCTTGGCTTGCATCCACCACCAACAGAGAGCCTTCACAAGCTGCCAATGAACGCGAAACCTCATAAGCAAAATCCACATGACCAGGTGTATCCATAAGATTTAAAATATAGGTCTCACCATTCTTGGCTTTATAGCGTAAACGTACCGTTTGTGCTTTAATAGTAATTCCACGTTCACGCTCAATATCCATGGAATCGAGTACTTGTTCTTTCATCTCACGTGTATCAAGCCCACCTGTTATTTGAATCAAACGATCAGCTAAAGTGGATTTGCCGTGATCAATATGCGCCACGATGGAAAAATTACGAATATAATTACGATCTACTGTCATATAAGGCGATTTAGCAAAGAATAATACAAAACGCAAAGACCAATTATGCTCCAGCTCCTTACAAAAGAATATAAACCAAAAAAGCTTCTCAAAACACAACTTCTCATAGCCTAAACAATAAGGCTTTTGTTTGCGAAATTAAATACAAAAGGTCCTAAAATGATCTTTTCACATCTTGTTTGATGACTCATATGCTGTAATAAGCCAGTACCATCACATACTTTGCTAATCTCCAATATTGCGACGATCCTTTACACTTGAAAAAGTTTATCAGAGATATACTTTTCTTGCACAGTCTTTACCCACATGCCCCCCACTCATTCACTTGTGACGTGTAAGCAAGTGATTTGGATTGATTTAACATGAAAATGATTTGACGTGAGAAAGTTTTACAGTATTCAAGGTTCTAATTCAATGTAAATAATGCTATATTATCATTATAAATCAATGTATTATCATATTTATATGATAGGCGTATATATCACTTAGGATTGCAATAAAATTCGTAAGAAATGCTTTTTTATTTGTACGCAATAATCTGCTTTTTTAGCAATCTTATATAAAATAACATGAATATCGAGAGAGTTTCTTCTCAATTTTTAAAACTTTAGAAATATGCTCTATTGAGTGATGTTTTATATACTTTTTATACAACTCCTTCCTTCATTAAATATAAAACACACCAATCCTCTTCGATTCATTGGATAACGCATTGATTTATAATGATCGTTTATTGTTTTGCAATTTAAATTAAAGCTCTGAATATCGCGAGCTTCTCTCATTTTAAATCTTCTCATAATGAATCAATAAATTTTTTGCTCCCCCATTATAAAACAGAGCTAGTGTATGGATAAAAACGTTTAAGAAATGAGTAAAAATACCTCTCTCTTTCAAATGCCAAAAACTATCGTAATATTGAGAACAGATAAAGAAAATGCTCGTGCCTTTTATTTTAAGTAAAATGATGATGCTCTGTGGTTTTTCTATACTTCATGCAAACCGTCAATGAATATGATGTATATTGAGAAAATTATCTTTTAAAAAACGCTTTAATGTACAACGTTATGGGGATACTTTGGGCGTTCTATTTTGCATGAGAAGCGTAACTCTATTAAAGGACAAAAGAAATAACGTGCGACAGTGCGTAATTTTCATTATTCAAAAACATTACCGTAGATGTTTTTGAAAGTTGTTAAAGCCAAATTTAAACATGATCGTTAATTTTTACCTTTATATCACCTCATGCTTTGGCTCAATGAAGGTTGTCTGCCCGGTTCAGAAATCAGACAAACAGATAGAAGCATACTATTTCTCCAATTTGGTATGCAAAAGCTGGAATAACTTATAGAACTTCTTAATCATCTGAATATTAAAAAAGCTCCAAAAATGAAAACTCTACAAGCAAAAAGCTCATGCAATAAAATCACAATAAAAAAATGTATAGCTAATCAATTTTTTTAATTGCTTTATTTTTTTTACGCCATTGTGAAGGTTGTAATTCAGCCACAATGATTCCAATCAGAATAAGCAAACCGCCCAATAAAGCTAAGGGAGATAAATGTTCTCCAGCCAAACGCCCAACAATACCAGCCCATACCGGTTCACCTGCGTAAATGAGTGTCGCACGCGTAGGGGAAATAGACTTTTGTGCCCAATTCATAGCTAATTGAATGATGGCACTCATTAATGCCAATCCTATACCAATATTAAACCAAACCCACGAAAATTCAGGGATGCTTTCACCCATCAACGGCATACAAGCAAATGAAAAAAAACCACTAAAAAATAACTGAATAATGGTTACACGCCGACTATCAACCTTGTTCGCAAAAATTCCGATGAGTATGACTTCTCCAGCAATCGCTAAAGCGCCTAACAAAGTTAAAATTTCGCCTTTTGAAAAATCAAAATTTCCCGGCTTTTGTCCTGAAATAAATACAAGCCCAATAAAAGCGAAAATAATGCCAATCCAACAAGCTAAACGGGGAGGTTTTTTAAAAGCAATCCATTGCAAAATTGGAACCATAGGTACATAAAGCGCTGTGATAAAAGCCGACTGACTACTAATAATCGTTTGAAGTCCAGCTGCTTGAAAAGCATAACCCAAAAACATGGCTAAACCAATCGCCATCCCAGCGAAAACTTCATAAACAGTTATCCCTTTTATAGAGCGCCAAAAAACTACCCCACATATAAGAGATGCAACAATAAAACGAAATCCAACAAAAAACAGAGGACCGCTATAGCGTACCGCAATGTGAATGACTAAAAATGTAATGCCCCACAATATTGTCGCAGTAAATATTGCCAATTCTGGCTTACTTAATAAAGGATATTTAAACTGTTTTAGATTCACCATGAAAAACTTTCTCTTCCAATTTTCCCCACAATTTATGAAACAATAAGCGTTCCAACTCCCTGTTCGGTAAACAGCTCTAGTAAAACAGAATGAGGAGTTTTACCATTTAAAATGACAACACCTTCCACACCATTTTGAAGGGCTTTTATGCAAGTCTCTACTTTTGGAATCATGCCTCCTGAAATTGTCCCATTTTTAATAAATTTCTCAGCTTCAGAAACTGTCAATTCTTTTAAAAGTTTACCCTGTTTATCCAAAACACCAGGAACATCAGTGAGAAATAAAAGGCGTTTAGCCTCTAATGCACCAGCAATAGCTCCAGCAAAAATATCAGCATTAATATTATAAGTTTTACCATCGCGTCCTGGAGCCACAGGAGCAAGAACCGGTATCATTTCAGAACATGCTAAAAGATCTAGCAACGTGCGGTCAACTTCAACAGGCTCACCAACAAACCCCAAATCTAAAACACGTTCAATATGCGAATCAGGATCAATAACAGTTTTATAAGCCTTTTCGGCAAAAACCATATTGCCATCCTTGCCGCATAATCCTATTGCCCATTCTCCCTCAGCATTGATGAGAGCAACAATTTCTTTATTTATGGAACCCGCTAAAACCATTTCAACCACTTCAACGATCCGCTCATCGGTTACCCGTAATCCGTTTTCAAATCGCGATTCAATCCCCATTTTCATTAAAATTTCAGCAATTTGAGGCCCACCACCATGAACAACAACAGGATTGATCCCCGATTGCTTTAATAGAGCAACATCACGCGCAAATGCTCGCCCCAAAGCAGGATCACCCATAGCATGGCCGCCATATTTTACCACGACCGTTTCATTTTCATATTTTTGCATATAGGGTAAAGCAGACGATAAAAATGCTGCTTGTTTTTCCAAAACATCTACATCACCGTTTTTAGCATCATCCATCAATAGAGCCTCCTCATCACTTTTTACCATCTCTTAATGAAATTTAGGAAAAGTGAAAACAATAAAACCAAACTTTACTCTATCCCCCCCCTGAAAATCGTGAATTTTCCTCTAAATTACGAAAAAGGAATAGCGAAATGAAATACAAAAACTTCCTTTAAAAATTGACAGCGAAAAATTAAACAAAATAGGCGTAAAAAAACGTCATTATTTTATGATCTTATATATAAAATTGAAAAGCAAAATTTTGAAGCTACGCTGCACATTCAACTCATTAGTTTATCCCTATGGATACTTAACAATGAATAGGAATATATACAACCATTGATTTTTTAAGATAAAAATAAAGTTTCTTATAATAATAAAATTAACATATTCCTAAGATAAGAAATCACTCAACTGCTTTATAGCTTATCCCAATAAACTATAACTTTGGTTTTAAAAATTTGACTTTTTCTCAATCATAAAACATGAGGAAATGTCAACTGAACGCTCCTTATGGAGAATCATAATAAGTTGATTTATAATAATAATTTATCTTTTTATATCGTAAAATCGAAAAAAGGCTTTGCAACATTATCCATATATTGTGATAGCTCTTCAAAAGCATCTTCGTAAAAGCATTTAATTGTTTAGATTACTCTCTTCGTAAGATTTGATAAAATTTCTCATTTTTCATGATCTGTCATTAAGTTTTTCTTTTTGCATAGCAATAATGCTTGAATTATTCAATGTTTTTTAGAATTTTTAATTCTTTTAATTATGTTATTTTATGAAAAAAGATTCATTTCGTATACTTCTCTTTCCATATCACCAATCAATTTCAACAATATATCGTGCTGTTTTCTAAGCATATTGTGCTATTTTTTTATTGTATTTGTTTTTTCTTTTTAAAGGTAACTTCCTCTATCTTCCCACCAACTTTTTATTATGCCAATAAATTCAATTAAGTGAATTCCATCGAATCTGTTTCCCCACAAGAGAGATACATCGAATACCTCAAAAAGTGTTTTGTTATGTCTTCTTTAGCATTCAACACACATTATCTCATTCCACAATTTCTTTGGAACAAAATAAACTTGATTATAGTGTTTTTATTATCTGGAAGAACTATTTATGACATCAGAAATACAAAACTAAATCCGCATCTAAAAAGACATGATTACTGCTAAAAGCTAAGATGAGGCATGTAAAAGCTATTCCGAACAAAATAATCCTTATTTTAAAGGAAGCAGTGATTAAAACTATGAAAAATGCCAAAAATAAAATCGGTTATAAGAAGTTGATACTTTATTTGAAAAAGATGGATTGCCTAACAGCTTATTTAGCGTTTCTTGGCAAGCCGCTACCTATTTTATAGTTTTATTATAGAGCCTTTAAAAAGAAATTTTGAGTGAAAAAATAAACACCAAAAATACTGAATGCATAAAGGCAGTTATCATGACACTGGCAATATTTATTATCAATCACTCAATTGCGTTCTTATATGGATAAGCCCTTTTTAAAATGTCATAGACACTCAAAAATAAGACTTATCCATAAAACTCATGAAATATAAAAACTATCAGCAGCAGGAATTTATCCTAAATTAGCTGTCTCTCTCTTTTCTTTTCAAGAAAAAATGCTTTTCAAAGATAATGAGACAATAGAAAGCTTAATGAAAATAACTTTCCCACAGTTCTCTCTAATTATTCTGAGAACATTCACATAATTTTAACCAGAAATATTTTCAAAAAATTCTTTCATACGTGAAAAAAAACCATGTGATTGCGGTGAATTTTCATGATTTGAGAGTTTCTCAAATTTTTGCAACAATTCACGTTGTTCTTGCGTTAATTTCTGCGGTGTCTCAATCGTGATATGGATGTAAAGATCACCCCTTGCTTGCTGATGGCGCAACATGGGCATACCTTTGCCTCTAAGGCGGAATTGACGTCCATTTTGTGTCCCTTCTGGAATCTTAACGCGTGCTTTAACACCATCAAGGTCGGAAACTTCAAACTCTCCTCCTAAAGCAGCTGTTACCATTGAAATAGGAACGCGACAGTGAAGATCTGCTCCTTCTCGCTGAAAAAACTCATGCGGTTTAATGGAAAGGAAAATATAAAGATCACCATTGGGGCCACCACGAATACCAGCATCACCCTCACCAGAAAGGCGAATACGCGTTCCATCTTCAATACCAGCTGGAACATTTACGCTTAATGAACGTTTTTTCTCTATACGCCGTGTCCCCTGACATTTGGGGCATGGATCCGTAATAGTTTCACCACGTCCATGACATGTAGGACATGTCCGCTCAATAGAAAAGAAACCCTGTGCAGCACGCACACGACCAGATCCATGACATGTTCCACAAACTTGCGGCTTAGAGCCTTTTCTCGCTCCTGATCCTTCACAAACATCACACGTAACGGAACTGGGAATATTAATTTCTGCAGTTTTTCCTGAAAATGCCTCTTCTAAAGTCACTTCCATATTATAACTCAAATCTGCGCCACGTTCGCGACTATCACCACGCTTACGGTGTGTCCCTCCCATAATCTCACCAAAAAAGTCTTCGAAAATATCCGCAAATCCACCACCAGCAGCAAAACCACCAAAGGGATTTGCTCCCCCTTGACCACCGCTATTTTCAAAGGCCGCATGGCCAAATCGATCATAAGCAGCACGCTTCTGGGGATCTTTAAGAACTTCATAGGCTTCGCCAATTTCTTTGAATTTTCGCTCTGCTTCTTTATCCCCCGCGTTGCGATCAGGATGATATTGCATTGCCAACTTACGAAAAGCAGATTTCAACTTTTTATCATCACATTCGCGAGTCACGCCAAGAATTTCATAATAGTCAACCTTCATCATGTATTCCTGATAATTTTTCTGTCATCCATCTTTATGGATAATATTGCTTTTAATTTATATTTTTAGCAACAAAGTTGCAACTTATCTCAAATAATAAAGCCCAGCCTTATATTTCAAAGGCCGGGTTTATCAATTAATCAACACATATGCTGACACTATTTCTTCTTATCATTAACTTCTTCAAAATCAGCATCAACAACATCATCATTCTTTGCCTCTGTTTCAGTGTCAGCGCTCGCTGCTTGTGAGGCTTCGTACATAGCCTGTCCAAGTTTCATACTGACTTCTGCTAATTTTTGCATCTTTGTTGTTACTTCTTCCGTATCACTGCCTTCAAGCGCAGATTTCAAATCAGATATTGCTGTTTCAATCTGTCCCTTTTCTTCAGCTGATACTTTATCGCCATATTCATTGAGCGACTTTTCAGTTGAATGAATAAGAGCCTCCGCTTGATTTCTAGCTTCAACACCTTCACGGCGTTTTTTATCCTCAGCCGCGTGCTCTTCTGCATCCTTTACCATTTTTTCAATATCAGCATCACTTAAACCACCTGATGCCTGAATACGAATTTGATGCTCTTTACCTGTTCCCTTATCTTTGGCCGAAACATTAACAATACCATTCGCATCGATATCAAAAGTAACTTCAATTTGAGGTATACCACGTGGTGCTGGAGGAATACCAACAAGATCAAATTGAGCCAATAACTTATTATCACTTGCCATTTCCCGTTCACCTTGGAAAACACGAATCGTCACAGCACTCTGGTTATCATCAGCTGTCGAAAAAACTTGCGATTTTTTTGTTGGGATAGTGGTATTGCGCTCAATAAGGCGTGTGAAAACCCCACCCAAGGTTTCAATACCCAAAGATAAAGGCGTTACATCTAGCAACAACACGTCTTTGACATCGCCTTGCAATACACCTCCTTGGATGGCAGCACCCATTGCGACCACTTCATCAGGATTAACGCCTTTGTGTGGATCCTTACCAAAGAAGCTCTGCACAACTTGCTGAATCTTGGGCATACGTGTCATTCCACCCACTAAAACAACTTCGTCAATCTCACCGGCCTTTAATCCAGCATCTTTCAACGCAGCTTTACAAGGTTCAATGGTACGCTGCACTAAATCGTCAACGAGAGATTCAAATTTTGCCCGAGTCAATTTCATTGTTAAGTGCTTAGGACCTGATTGATCTGCCGTGATAAATGGTAAATTGATTTCTGTTTGCTGTGACGAAGAAAGCTCAATTTTTGCTTTTTCTGCCGCTTCTTTTAAGCGCTGTAAAGCGAGTTTATCATTTTTCAGATCAATTCCTTGTTCTTTTTTGAATTCATCGGCAAAATAACCGACCAAGCGCATATCAAAGTCTTCACCCCCTAAAAACGTATCCCCATTGGTTGACTTAACTTCAAAAACGCCATCTCCAATTTCAAGGACTGAAATATCAAATGTACCACCACCAAGGTCGTAAACAGCAATTGTTTTTCCGTCCTTTTTGTCCAAACCATAAGCTAAAGCAGCAGCAGTTGGCTCATTAATAATCCGTAAAACTTCAAGTCCAGCAATTTTACCTGCATCTTTCGTGGCTTGACGTTGCGCATCATTAAAATAAGCAGGAACAGTAATAACGGCTTGTTCAACTTTTTCACCAAGATAAGATTCTGCTGTTTCCTTCATCTTTTGCAAAATCATAGCTGAAATTTGTGACGGAGAATATTTCTTTCCCGCCTCTTCAACCCATGCATCACCATTGTCACCTTTAACAATTTTATAAGGAACAAGCGCTTTATCTTTTTCAACCATAGGGTCATCAAAACGGCGCCCTATCAAACGTTTAACTGCAAAAACTGTCCCTTCAGGATTTGTCACCGCCTGCCGTTTAGCAGGCTGCCCAACAAGCCGCTCCCCCCCATCAGTAAAGGCAACAACGGAAGGTGTTGTTCGCGCTCCTTCTGAGTTTTCAATAACTTTTGCGTTTTTGCCATCCATAACAGCCACACAAGAGTTCGTTGTCCCCAAATCAATACCAATTACTTTTGCCATATTATAATCTCCATTCAGCAAGCTACCTCAACCTTCATAAAGCATCTTTTTAAGATAGCTCCTCATAACACCTAAAGCCCGTATATTGCTTCAAGCAATATAAATAATAATAAACTGCAAGTCGCAACAAGCCTTGCTGCCTCGTATATAAGAACAGGCTTTTATTGCTACAAGAGAATAATGAGAGAAACATCTCCAAAATAAAAAATTTATTTTAAAATAGGCACTCTAATGACCCATAAATACCATATTTATGAGAGACTTGAGAGCATAATATATTTTTCTTGCAATTCTCAAAAAATATATCTTTCTATAAAAATTAAAAAATAAAAGAATGATTGCACTCTCGCTCTTGATCTTCTCATCATTGATAAAATCATACTCACGTAAAAGCTTTTTAAAAGGCGAATAATTTATATCACAAATATTATAAATTTTCCTTGGACTAAAATAGTCATCATATCTAATGCTTATATCAGTAAAGGTATTATCTATAGATCTCCTTTCAAAAATTCTCCTTCTAACGGTCTCATTGTTTGCGGCTATTTGAAATCTGTGCTTTAAATTCATCTAAAGCGTTTTTTCTTAACTGTATAATTTTGAACTTTGAAAATATATAAAAATACCTCTGTATAAACGCTTTAAAATGCCAAGAGCTGTCATAATATTAAAAATTGGTAAAGTGGTTGATGATTGTTCTGTATTATATCTTCATTAAGTAAAACAGTAGTGCATCATAGATTTTATACCATTTGCAAATACTATTTATGAGATGAACACGGAAGCGTTAAGAGGTGTGTTGTCATTGTAAATCTTACTGTCTTCTTTTAAATTTCAAGAATTCTATGATTTTTATATTCAAATCAATTTCATTTTAGCATTTCTTTCTTTTATTTTAAATAAAAGCTCTGCTAAAATAAAAATATTCAAAGTGTGAATCTTATGACGGAGGGTAAATCAATGATGACATCTATTATTAAGAAAATAACAAATCTCATCTTTAAGAATATAATACATACACAATATCCATACAAAAAGGTTATCATAAATATCGTGTGTGCTCTTCTCTTTGCTGGTATAACCCTGCCAGCAGGTGCTCAGCAATATAAACTTGGCGACATAGAAATTCTCAATCCTTGGACACGCGAAACACCTAGAGGTATAAGAGTTGGTAGCGGTTATCTCTACATTATCAATCACAGTAATACCCCAGACCGTTTGGTTTCTATTTCCACAAACGGAGTAAAAACAACAGAGATACACTCTATGGCTGTCGTTAATGATATTATGAAAATGGAAAAAATGCACAATGGCATTGAAATTCCGGGAAATGGCGAAATCACGCTTAAGCCTGGCGGTGATCATATTATGTTCATGGGGCTTTCACAACCATTTAAGTTAGGTGATAAAATTAGCGCAAAATTAACATTTGAGAAAGCAGGAACCATTGATGTTGATTTCTCTGTAAACGCTATGAAAGTACCATCACCTTCTAAATCCTCTCCTGTTCACTAAGCTCCTTTTATTATAAATACACACTTTATAAAATGAAGAAGCGTGAAATTTTTTACGCTTCTTCATTTTTTGTTTAATGCCATCAGTAAAAAATTATCCCCTTTGATGAATTAACTATGGTCAATTTCAGGAATACGTAAAACTTGTCCAGGATAAATTTTATCGGGAGATTTTAGCATTGGCTTATTGGCTTCAAAAATAAATGTGTTTTTATTACCTTGCCCTTTTCCATAAACCTCTTCAGCAATTTTCCAAAGATTATCACCAGATTTAACCTCATAAAAGCGAGAAGTTTTTCTAGGCGTTGTATCTATAACCTTTAATTGATTAACATCTACAGAAGAGATACCTTGTGAATTGCCAACAACCAGCAGTGCTTTTTCAAGTGTTTCCCTATCTGGAACTTCCCCGCTTAAAATAGCTTTACCGTCTTCAACTTGAATATTGACTTTTTCTGTACCGAGTTGAAAATGATCAAATGCTCTCTTAAAATCCTTTTCTTTTGGTTCATGGTCCCCAATACCTAACTTTTCCCCTACAGTTTTAATAAAATTAAAAAATCCCATTACGACCTCCTTTCGTGTAGCAGAAACAAATTTTTGTGCATATATTGCCACATTCTTTTCTTTGCTCTTAAAACACATAGGCAGATTTTCTAAACTTCAACAATCAAAACTACATCTGTTCAATTATGAGACAAATACAATAATAAACTTTGTAATAAACCTTGATAAAAAAAGCCTTTATGAAAATTTTCTCTCAAATGAAGGGATCTTAATAGACGTAGAAACATTATAAATTATGAAAGCAAAACAAGATTTTACAGTAATGACAAAAGGTTTTTTACTTTGCTACAATTTGTATCATATTTGTTTTGCAAAAAAAATATGAACTCCCATATAAATAAGTGTGGGTAATTTGCTACCACAGCAATAGAAAGGTCTAAGAAACCATGAAAGATACACCAACAATCACGCAAACGATTGTACTTGTTGATGATGATCGCAATATTTTGACATCTTTATCTTTTGCGCTTGAGACAGAAGGATATCGGGTTGAAAGCTATACAGATGGAGCATCTGCACTCAAGGGTCTCACACTTCACCCTCCACACTTAGCTATTTTTGATATTAAAATGCCCCGAATGGATGGGATGGAACTTTTGCGTCGTTTGCGTCAAAAATCTGATCTTCCAGTTATTTTTCTTACCTCTAAAGATGATGAAATTGATGAATTATTTGGTCTCAAAATGGGAGCTGATGATTTTATTACTAAACCTTTCTCCCAACGTCTTCTTATTGAACGCGTGAAAGCTATTTTACGCCGTTCTAATGCACGTAACCAACCGCTTTCTACAGGAACTTCTTCCACCTCTTCTCTCAAACGCGGAGATCTTGTGATGGATCAAGAACGCCACACCTGTACATGGAAAGATAAACCTGTTATTTTAACCGTTACGGAATTTTTGATTCTGCAAACCTTAGCACAAAGACCAGGAGTTGTAAAAAGTCGTGATGCTTTAATGGATGCTGCTTATAGTGATCAAGTCTACGTAGATGATCGCACCATTGATAGTCACATTAAACGTCTGCGTAAAAAGTTTAAACAAGTGGATGATGATTTTGCAATGATTGAAACACTTTATGGTGTAGGTTATCGTTTCCACGAGGTATAAAACTACTTTGTCGCAAAAATTTGAATGGCAATCAAATCGATGACAGACAATTCTCAACTGGAAACTTTACAAAAAACAACCGTTAATGGTACATCCCCAACGCCATTTCTTATGTTCGCTCGTTTGCATCTTCGAACACAACGTCTCTTTAGACAATTGCTTTTTTCCAGCCTCACACGTCGCATTGTTATATTAAACATTGCTGCCCTTGCCGTTTTAGTTACAGGCATTTTATACCTTAACCAATTTCGCGATGGTTTAATTGAAGCAAAAATCAAAAGTTTATGTACCCAAGGAAAAATTATTGCTGGGGCTATTGCTGCTTCTGCAACAGTAGATACAAATTCTATCCTCATTGACCCTCAAAAACTCTTAGAGTTACAGACTGGTGAAAGCGTTACACCCGCTCCTCAATCAACCGATTCTTGGGATTTTCCTATTAACCCTGAGCAAGTTGCCCCTCTTTTACGGCGTCTTATTACACCTAAAACGACAAGAGCACGTATCTATGATCGTGATGCTACTCTCCTTCTTGATTCGCGCGTTCTTTATTCTAGTGGAGAAGTTTTTAGTTATGATTTACCCCCACTTAAAACAGAACAAAACATGTGGGATCGCCTTACTTCATGGTATTCAAGCGCATTTTATGGCAAAGGTATTGCTCTTGACAGAGAACAAACAAAAACCAGTGGTATTGCTTATCCAGAAGTGTACCGCGCATTAAACGGATCTCTTGCTACGGCTAAAAGACGCAACAGACAAGGGCAATTAATTGTTTCTGTTGCCGTTCCTGTTCAACGCTATCGCGCAGTGGTTGGAGCTCTTCTTCTTTCGACCACTGGTTCCGATATTGATAACATTGTAAAAGGCGAAAGACTGGTTATCTTTAAAGTTTTTGCCGTTGTAGGTAGCGTACTTTTGGTTCTTTCTCTCTTTTTGGCCCATACGATTGCCCATCCATTAAGTAAATTATCTGCCTCGGCTAATCGAGTGCGTAATGGTAATAATCAGCGTGTAGAAATTCCTGATTTTTCAATGCGTGAAGATGAAATTGGTCACCTTTCAACTTCTATTCGTGATATGACTAATGCCCTTTATATGCGTATTGAAGCCATTGAACGCTTTGCTGCTGATGTAAGCCACGAATTAAAAAATCCTCTCACCTCTCTACGCAGTGCTGTTGAAACGCTCCCTCTGGCTAAAAATGAAGAAGCACAAGAGAAATTGCTGGAAATTATTCAACATGATGTGCGCCGCCTTGATCGGTTGATTACAGATATTTCTGATGCATCGCGACTCGATGCAGAGCTTGCACGAGAAACCGCAGAGATTGTTGATATGACACCGCTTTTGGAAAGTCTTGTTCATGCTGTTCAGGAAGTGTATCGTAATACGCAAACTATTGATATAAGCCTTAATATTGTCCCACGTCCTCATGGAAAAGCTTATCTTGTATTGGGACATGAACTTCGTTTAGGACAAGTGATTTCAAATCTTCTTGAAAATGCGCGTTCTTTTATTCCTCGGAATCGTGGCAAAATTTGCATTACTATGAAAAGCCATGCTTCAACCCTTATTTTAACCATTGAAGATAATGGCCCAGGTATTCGTTCAGAAAATATTGAACGCATTTTTGAACGTTTTTACACAGATCGACCAAATGAAGATGCTTTTGGACAAAACTCTGGACTTGGCCTTTCTATTAGTCGGCAAATCATCGAGGCTCATAATGGGACAATTACAGCCGAAAATATTATCGATCCTACACTTGGGAAGTGTAAAACTGGTGCACGTTTTACTATTATGCTTCCGCTTGCTAAATAAATCTTTTATCCAAAGTAAAAGGCATGAAAACAAAATGTGAAATACTCCACGCAAATTGCCTTCAACTGGGGGGCAAGGGGCTGTTAATTATAGGTCCATCCGGATCAGGAAAATCAACCATCACCCTTTCTTTGCTTGACCGCGCTGAGTGGTCAAAACGTGAAGCGAAGCTTATCAGTGATGATTATACAATGTTGCGTGCGGAAAATGGAAAGCTTCACGGATACACTCCCGATAATTTAGAGGGCGGCATCGAGATTCGTGGCGTTGGTCTTTATATGATAGAATTCAAAAAGCACACAACTATCGATTGTGTTATTTTTCTCGGTCCGGAATATGAACGTTTTTCCACAAATAAAACTTTTCAATTTGAAAATTTGCACATTCCTCTTTTAAAACTTCCCTCTCTTCGTGAAGCCGATTGTACAGCCATTTGTCAAGCTATTGAAGCATTTTTGTTTAGAAAAATATGGCAAAAATCTGTCTAATTTTTTTCTAAAGATAAAAAAATCACAATTTTTGCCTTTTTTTTGCAAATTTTTCTTGGCAGCAAGATAAAGCCTTGTACAATGTCTTTCCCACCAACTATGGTTGGGTCTTATTAGTTAACAGGAGTTTGCGTAAATGATTGGACTCGTGCTTGTAACGCACGGTGAGCTGGCTGTCGAATTTTTACATGCCGTGGAACATGTTGTTGGAGTACAAGAAAAGTTCGCAACAATATGCGTTTATCCCGATGACGATATAGATCAGCGCCGAGGTGATATTATAGCCGCAGTAACCGATACAGATACGGATCATGGCGTCATCATATTAACAGATGTGTTCGGTGGAACACCATCAAATATAGCTATTCCTGCTATTGAAAAAGGACGCGTTGAAATGATTGCGGGTGTTAATTTGCCCATGCTTATTAAACTGATTTCTATTCGCAAATGTCCTGATATTTCATTATCAGACGCGTTAAGAATAGCACAAGAAGCAGGGCGTAAATATATTAATGTACCAAGTATGATTTTATAGCGGATAATAAAATACCAATGTTTTCCAAAGATACCCTCCCATGTATAAGTCGTCATTTCAATATCTGTAATAAACGTGGGTTGCATGCACGTGCTTCTGCAAAATTTGTACAAACTGTTGACAATTTTAATGTTACTGTTGAAGTTGAAAAGGACGGGAAAATTGTTGGCGGATCATCAATTATGGGACTTATGATGCTAGCGGCTTCATCCGGTTGCAACCTCACCATTCGTGTTTCAGGACCAGAAGCAACAGATGCTCTTAATGCTCTTGAAAAGCTCATCAATAACAACTTTGGAGAGGAAAACTAGTGCTTTTTCATCATAAACAAAGATGATAATTCTTAGAAAATAGGAACTTTCGATCATTATTTTGAATTTTAATTTCTCTTCCCGCTTTTATACCAATATTCATATCCATTATAGATTGGCATAATTATCATAAATGTAAAAGCTTATAGTAATTTTGTTATGCTCGATTTTTTTCTTCCTTTCCTAACATTATTTGACCAATTTGAATAGTTTTGCGTATTATGGCTATTCCCCGACTTAATCATATAATTAAATTTTTACAGAAAAGAGAACTCTTCACCTTGTATTAAAGTATGCTTTATTTTAGGCTAAAGATAAATGTCAAAATAATTTCGCACATCAAAAATCTATCAACTTTTCTTATTTTCTGCTAACTTTGTAGCCTTTATAATACACAAGTAATCTTCCATTGCACATCATTGTGATACAGATCCTGAAAACGCAATTCTTATCAATATCATAACCATTTTCTTAAAACGAATAAGCTTTGTACGCTCATAATTATAGTAAGCATTTTTTAGACATTCTTTTTCTATACTATTGCCTTGTTTTCTGTGGTACGTGCCCCGCCCTTATTATCTATATTGCGCTTGGGATAGCATCTTTCATTATAAGGAGATAATATCATGGGTCGTCTATTTAGTGCTCTTCAGATTCCTCAACAAACAACAAAAGCCCTCGTATCATTGCAAAATGGCTTACCAAAAGCGCAATGGATCAACCCGCAAAATTTTCATGTCACCTTATCTTTTTTTGGCGAAGTTGAAAGCTCCTTAGCAGATGAAATTATGCATACCTTTAACACTATAGAACTTCCTTCTTTTACGCTACAGATAAAAGGTTTTGAAGTTTTGGGTTCAGAAAATGCTCCTCATTCTCTTGTGGTTCGCATTGAACCTTGTGAAAAGCTTACTCTTTTACATGAAAAGATGCAATATATTCGGAATAAATTAGAGTTAAAGCCTGATGAAAGACTGTTCATTCCGCATATCACTCTTGCACGAATATTTGATATTAATCTTAAAGATCTTTCTTCTTATCTATCTTTTCAAGATGATTTTTTTGTCCCTCCTTTTGAAGTTGATCATTTTGTTTTATTGTTATCGGCCTCTCCCTTAAATAAGGCTCCCTATATTGTAAAAGGAAGTTGGGCGCTTCAAAGATAAAAGGGTGTTTATAACACCCTTTAAAAACCCTTTAAGAAAAGACTTCATATATGTGTAATTGCAGGGAATACTGCATTTTATGTTGGAGATTTATTATTGATGTGTTTTAAGCCGAATCAGCTTCAACAGAAGCTTCTTTTGCTCCTCCTTTAGCTACACCCACTATAGCTGGACGTAGTACCCTTTCCCCGATAATATAACCTGCCTGAACCACTTGTTGAACAGTATTATCTGGAACATCAGCATTGGGAATTTCAAACATCGCTTGATGAAAGTGAGGATCAAATTTTTGCCCCTCTGGATGAATTTTTTGCACCCCATGACGTTCTAATGCTGCCATCATGGCACGTTCAGTCATTTCAACGCCTTCTGCCAATGATTTCAAACCAGCATCACTCTCCCGTGCACCTTCTGGAATAGCTTCCAAAGCACGATTGAGATTGTCAGAAACCGATAACATATCCCGTGCAAAATTAGCAATGGAATAAGCTCTTGCATCCGCCACATCTCGCATAGTACGGCGTCGAAGATTTTCCATATCTGCAACAAGACGTAAAAGCTGATCTTTCAGTTCTTTATTTTCATCCTGCAAAGACGCTAAAAGATCACTAACCTCATTGCTTTCTGTTTCAACGACTTCGTGTTCCTCTGTTTTATGTGTTTTTAAAAATTCATCGGCTGCCTGTTTAAGTGTATTACGATCAGCTGGATTTTTTAAATCACAATTTTCAAATGAAGCGTCAGTAAATTTGTTTTTTTCATCAGACATAAAAATTTTATTCCTTCATAAGATTCGTTATTCTCGATATCGAAATTCTACAGACAAAAATCAAGGGGTAGCAATGTATATAATACAATGAGCTTTTATAGTACAAATACTTACTTGCATCGTTTTAACGCAATAACTGTGACACAAGTTGAGCTGTATAATCAACCATGGGCACGATCCTTGCATAATTAAGCCGTGTAGGACCAATAACACCTAAAGCACCAATGACTCTTTGTTGTGAATCACGATAAGGTGCTACAACTAAAGAAGAACCAGAAAGAGAAAATAACTTATTTTCTGAACCAATAAAAATTCTAACCCCAGAACCTTCATCCGTTAAATCGAGAAGCTGTGCCATACTCTCGCGCGTTTCAAGATCATCAAACAAATGGCGTAACCGTTCTAAATCTTCTTCTGCTTTCACATCTTCAAGTAAATTGCTACGCCCGCGAACAATGAGGTGTATTTTATGATCAGCATCTTCTCCTCCCCAAAGAGCTAATCCCGTTTCAACAAGATGATGTGATAAATCATCAAGTGCCGCCCTTGTTTCTGCGCATAAGCGGGCAATTTCACCTTTAGCTTCACTCAATGTACGCCCTTGAATATGGGCATTGAGAAAATTCGTTGCTTCCGTCAATTGTGCATGGGTAACCCCTTCTGGTAAATGAACAATACGATTTTCAACTTCACCTTGTTGAGTCACCAAAACGGCAAGAGCGTGCTCCCTATCAAGGCGCACAAATTCAATATGTTTCAATGTTCCTTCTTGTTTTGTTGCTAAAACAAGCCCTGCCCCACGTGAAAGATCTGAAAGAACTCGGCTTGCTTGAACAAGAAAATGTTCAACCGATTGTGCATGACCAGCCTCTTTGACTTGCATTTCAATATTTTCTCGCTCTTCGTTTGGCAAATCACCCGCTTCCATAAATGCATCAACAAAAAAGCGTAAACCTGATTGTGTCGGCATTCGACCCGCAGAAACATGTGGTGCATAAATCAAACCGAGATGTTCAAGATCACTCATCACATTGCGAATCGTCGCAGGCGATAATGTCTGTTGTAAAAGCCGCGAAAGATTACGTGATCCTACAGGTTCACCATCATTAAGATAAGCTTCAACAATATGGCGAAAAATATCACGCGAACGTTCATCAAGATATTTTAGTTCATTATCAATAGTTTTGTGCTTCATCACAATTGTTTCACTACTTTTAAAATCCTCATCTCTTATATAAGTTTTGCCAAGGTTTGGTCAAATAGTCTAAAGTAGTATAAAAACATATTATCCTATTGAGCTGTAAAATACTACCTTTCAGAGTGATGCTTGATAAATTACGCAGGAAATATTTTTGTTAGAGTGTGTGAGAAATATTTAAGATTAAGAATTGATCTGTAAAGTGGTCTGCTGTAGGGACTTGTCAAGAGAATCTAGATTGATTAAAAACCGCTGTAAATAGAAAATTTCACCCTTTAGAGCAAGCAGAAAATTGGAAGTTTACCATAAAATGCTATCATAAAAAAGACATGTCTTTCCTATCTTTGCAAGGTTATCTTCGTGCAAGATAAAAAATTTTATTGGAATAAAATATCATAAAACGTGTAAAATAATCATATTATGTGAAATTAAGCAGAATGTGTGTGTATGAGCATTTAAACCGTTTTTAGCACAAAAATAATTCCCCTTTCATTTTTGGAGAAATCTATATGAGAAGCATAGCAGATAAAAAACTTGTCATTGCTACACATAACACCGGAAAATTGCATGAAATCACTACTTTAATTACGCCTTTCGGTTTAATAATACAATCGGCAAAAGAACTGGGCTTGCCAGAACCAAAAGAAACGGGAAAAACATTTGAAGAAAATGCTTATATTAAAGCTTTTTCAGCAGCAAAAAAAACAGGACTTCCTGCCCTCTCTGATGATTCAGGCTTAGAGGTAGATGCATTGGAGGGTGCGCCAGGCGTTTATACCGCTGATTGGGCAATTCAAGCCGATGGTACACGTAATTTTCCAAAAGCTATGAAAAAAATAGAAAATGAACTCCAAAAAGTCGGAGCACGAGAAAAAAGTCAACGGAAATGCCGTTTTATATCCGTCATTTGCATTGCATGGCCTGATGCTCATGCAGATTACTTCCGTGGATGCGTTGAAGGAACGTTCATTTGGCCTCCACGGGGAGATAAAGGCTTTGGTTTTGATCCTATTTTTTTACCCGATGGATATGAAAATACCTTTGGAGAAATGTCAACAGAGCAAAAACACAACTGGAAACGTAATGATCTTCCCCCTCTTTCACATCGCGCACGTGCTTTCAAACTTTTGGCAGAAAACCTTTTAGCATTCTCATGAATGAACCTTTTGGCATTTACATTCATTGGCCCTTTTGTGTAGCTAAATGTCCTTATTGTGACTTTAATTCGCATGTTCGCATCCATGGTGTTGATCAACCACGTTTTGTCACCGCCTTTAAGCGCGAAATAGAAACGCAATACCACAAAATAGGCCCACGCCATATTACAAGTATTTTTATTGGTGGAGGAACCCCCTCTCTTATGGAGCCACAGACTGTCGATGCCCTATTGCAAGCACTTGCAAAAAAATGGGTAGTCGATGATAAAGTTGAAATTACATTAGAAGCCAATCCATCCAGTGTGGAAGCAGAGCGCTTTCGTGGATACCGTGCGGCAGGTGTTAATCGCTTATCTCTAGGGATACAAGCGCTCAATGATAAAGCATTGCGCAAACTTGGCCGACTCCACAATGTGGAACAAGCTCTTTGCGCTATTACTTTAGCACGGCAAATTTTTCCACGTTTATCTTTTGATCTCATTTATGCCCGCCCCGAACAAACCCTTGAACAATGGAAATCTGAACTTGTACAAGCAATTGATTTAGCAGCGGACCATCTTTCTCTTTATCAATTGACAATCGAAGAAGGAACTGCCTTTAAACGGCTTCATGATGCAGGAAGACTTATCCTTCCCCCATCAGAGCTAGCAGCAGATCTGTATCATCTTACTCAAGAAATAACGGCACTACATGGACTTCCTGCCTATGAAATCTCAAACCATGCAATGCCCGGTGCCGAATCAGCACACAATCTTCTTTATTGGCGTTATCACCAATATGCAGGCTTTGGTCCAGGAGCACATGGACGTTTCATTGAGCATACACCGAATCATTCCTCTTTCTGTTCAAAAACATTGTCATCACACCTTGAAAACCGCGAACGTTATGTCACAATAAATGAAAAGCATCCCGAACAGTGGCTTAATTTGGTAGAAACAACAGGACATGGCTGTATTGAAACAGAACATTTAACCACTGAACAACAGGCAAATGAAATGCTCCTTATGGGATTACGCCTTTGCGAAGGCTTAGAACTTATACGCTATGAAACCTTAAGCCCTAAACGCATTCCAATGGAAAAACTGATCGATTTACAACACCAAGAATTGATAGAAATGGTGGATAACCAACGCTTAAAAGCAACAACCAAAGGACGTATTGTTCTTGATCACATCATCAGCCAACTCGCAAACTAAAGTTTTTATAACAACATACTTATTTTAATCATAATTATCATTTTTCACAGCAAAGGTGAGATTAGAATATCGTGAGATTCTCTCATTTCAAAACTATTTATAGCAAGTTAGTTACCGCCATTTGCTTACACCTTAAAAAGGGAGAAGCATGTGGATAAAAACTATAAAAAAGGAGTAAAAAGGCCTCTGATGAACACTCTTAAATGCTAAAAGCTATTGCAATATTTTGAGCTAGAAAATGTATGGTGCTCTAACTTTATTTTTCATAAACATAAAGATGAGGAGGCATTATAGATTTTATATTACAACATTCATAAGCACCGTAGTAGCACAAATGTGATAAACATTGAGAAAATTTCTTTAAAACAAGTATGTGAATGCATAATACGATAATGTATTGTTCTTTATGAAATCGTGGCACCATTTAAAGAACCAGAGAAATAAGCATGAAGCCATGCATCAGTCTCTGATTATTAAAAAAGATATTACTCTAGTTACTTTTGAAAACCGTAAAGCCGAATAAAAAAAAGTAAAAAAGCACGCTGATTTTCACCTTTATACCTTTTATATTTTCCCTCAATCAGGTTGTGGTTGTATGTCTGTTTCAGAGATTATAAAAAATAGATATACACAATGCTTTTATCCCATTTTGGCATATAAAAGCTGTTGTCGCAAAAAATACTGAACCAATATTTATTTGAGATACGCGGCTGTATGATCGGTATTAATTTATAGGTAACAGCAACATCATGAGCTTTACTAAACAAATAATGCGCTCAAATGGCAAATATACTAAATATGAATCGGTATTGCTTTGTTAGCGAGCGAAACGATGTTAATCTCATATGATCTTACTTGTATGCGTATATGCTTATAAGTGTCTGTACCCGTCCTTTAAAGTTATTTAATTAAAAATTGAGAATAATACTAGGATAATCTTTGGTTAAAGAAATCAACCTGCTGCTACAAAAAATTCTGTGTATCTTTATCATAACCAAGATTAAAGCTGATTAAATAAGCTCACCTTCTATCTCGTAATGATTTGCAACGGAAGTTCTTGGGGACAAAAAAGCAGAGCAAAATATATGAAATAAAACAAACTTAAAGCGCTTTTCCTATAGGCTTTATTCTAAGAGAGTCTAATTGGAACAAGAAGTACCTTTTATGCGAGTGCAGAAAACATATAAAAACATGAGCTGTGAATGAGCGCATTTATGTTGTACGAACTTTTTACAATAGCAGCATGTTTTTGTGTGTCTTCATGGCTTCAACCTGTCACTACACAATGATGATATAATATTCATTGTTTTCCATATATGATTGCACCGCCTTTCTACACCTTAAAGAACGAATACTTTCAATCCAATATGGTCTAAACAGTTCTGCTTCTTCAAGCAGGTCTCTTTTGGCTTTTCAATTATGTAATTCACTTAACTTAAAGACTCTACAGGCAAGAATCCCAACTTAAGAATATTCATTACTTACTCTAAGACTACTTAATATATTAAGTTTTACGAGTCTCGTATCACCACACCATAAATGGCAATATCTTATGGCACAACAAGATAAAGGTATTTTTGAACCAGCAACCTTTTCTTTATGCAAAAAATTCAATAATAAAACGCTCATAAATAGTAGTAAGTGTTTCCATTGCATCAAGGGCTATACACTCATCTACCATATGCATCGTTTGCCCTGGTAAGCCAAATTCAACCACTGGGCAATAATCCTTAATAAATCGCGCATCTGAAGTACCACCAGAAGTGGAACATTCTGGTATATTCCCTGTTACACTTTTAATAGCATTGGATAAAGTTTGAATGAGTTTATCATTTTTGGTCAAAAAAACATCTCCTAAACTTGGAATCCATTCAAGCTGATAAGAGGGATATTGGTCACCATTGTTTTTTGATTGCACCAAAGCAAGACGCTTTTCAATTTCCTTCATCAGTGTTTCTTTTGTCCACAGATCATTGTAGCGTATATTAAAATGAACTGTTGTCTGCGCTGGGATAACATTGACCGCTAAATTACCGGTATCGATGCTTGTTAGCTCTAAATTACTGGGTTGAAAATTTTCTGTCCCTTTATCTAAAACGGTTTGTGTCAATGCTTGAATAAGCTTACTTGCCAAAGGCAAGGGATTGGCAGCCCTCTCTGGAAAAGCAACATGACCTTGACGACCCTTCACGGTAATGACACCAGAAATCGATCCGCGGCGACCAATTTTGATAATATCACCAACAGTCTTTACGCTTGTTGGTTCTCCCACAAGAGCCGCAGTCCATTTTTCGCCTTTTTTTTCTGCCCATTTGAGAAGTTTTACCGTACCATTAACAGCAGGCCCCTCTTCGTCACCAGTAATTAAAAGGCTTACCCTTCCTTTAATGGGTCGTTTCTCAAGAACTCGCGCTAGAGCCGCAATAAAACAAGCGATACCACCCTTCATATCAACAGCACCCCGCCCATATAATTTCCCCTGATCTATAACAGCTTCAAAAGGTGGGTAAGTCCAATCTTCCAATGCACCTGGCGGTACGACATCCGTATGACCCGCAAACATAAGATGGGGTCCTTCACTCCCCATTTTTGCATAAAGATTTTCAACATTATCTGTATTTTTATCCGTAAAAACAGGGCGATCGACGTGAAATCCCATTTTTTTCAAAAATTGTTCCAAAGTTGATAAAGCCCCTGCTTCCTGAGGTGTAACAGAAGGACAACGAATAAGTGCCTGTAATAGCTGAAGTGGATCTGTAAGAACAGACATAAAAAACCTTCCCATTTTTTTATAAGTCATCGGAACTTAGGGTTATTACGCTGAATTACAAAAAAGATAAAGCAAAACATTGAAGACACTCAGCAAACCAAGCAGGGGAGAACAATCGTGCTGAGAGCTTCAATGGCTTCCTCATTATACATGAGCAAGCACACACTCAACAAAACACTCAACAAAAAGTTCCGTTAAATATTGCCTTCATTTGAAAGTTTTTTACGCCTCTAAATTATATGAATCAAAATTAATTGCATGCAGTCTAGGAGCATTTTCTTTCAACCAAGCACGATATGTTTTACTATCAGGACATAGCTCTTCACAAAGAGCCCAAAATCTTGGCCCATGATTCATTTCAACAAGATGAGCAACTTCATGGGCAACAACATACTCAACAACTTCTTTTGGTGCCATAATAAGGCGCCAAGAAAAAGAAAGACGCTTATCGATTGAACAAGAGCCCCAACGACTTCTCGTATCTTTATAACAAATGGATTTGACTTTACGCTCTACCTGATGAGCATAATGTGCCACCAAAGGCGTTATAATAAGCGCCGCTTGTTTTTTCAAAACGTCAGCAATGCGTCTTGGGAGATATTCTAATTGACCATAAACAATAATTTCAGGCCCTTGCTCCGCATCTGCTGTAATGATTTCTGTTACCCCACGTCCCTCTCTATGCTTTATGGTATGAGAAACACCCAATAAGGGAATTGTCGCCCCCTCTTTGAGATAAGCATTTTTATGAGAGATTTGTACATGAGCAAGACGTGCCTCAATCCAAGATCGATGCTTTTCAATAAAATTTTCAACCGCATAGAGATTTATTGCTGGTGGTGTTGTTACACAAATCTCCTGACTTCTGGCATCAATACGTAAGGTAAGACGGCGCGCATACTTATTTTCCCGCACCCGTACAGGTACAGAGCGCTCAGAAAAAATAAAATGCTGTTTAGAAATGCTCATATATTTTTATCTTCATCAATAAATGTACCCCTTACTTTGCATTAATCTGATTAATAAAAGATCTCAATACTGTTTCAAGGCAACCTAAATCTTGTGGACGAGAAAAGCGATGATCCGCATCACGAACAAGTGTCAATGTTACATCATGGAGAGGTAAATGATCAAGTAAAGTCAATGTATGCTGATAGGGGATATCTTCATCTTCCATCCCTTGTAGAATATGGACTGGACATCCAACATCAATGCATCCTTTCATAACACAATTTTCGCGCCCATCTTCAATCAATGTTTTTGTAAAGGGCATTGGCTCTGTATCATCAACTGCAGGTCGTTCAATATAGCCTTTCTCCTCCAAAATCTTCCATTCTTCTGGGCCTAATTTTGGTTCCACCAATGTTTGTGTAAAATCAGGTGCTGGAGCAATCAATATCATGCCAGCAAGCTTCTTATTTTTCTGTGCTAGTATCATTGCAAGCCTTAGCGCAATCCACCCCCCCATAGAGGAACCAATCAAAATTTGTGGACCCTCACAATAGGTTTCAAAAGTCGCTAAACTTTCCTTAACCCAACGCGAAATTGTTCCTTGAAAAAAATCACCTTCAGATTCTCCATGTCCAGAATAATCAAAACGTAAACAAGACAAATCATTCTTCTGAGCAAACTGATCAACTAACGTTGCCTTACTTCCTAACATATCGGATTGATAGCCAGGAAGCCAAACCAAACCTGGAGATTGGCGCCCCTTGCGATAGCGTACTGCAAGTGCGGTGTTCTCAAATGAAAAAAACTGACAAGGAATATTTTGATCCATGATTTTTTATCCTCTATAAAACAATTTCTGTAAATTAAGAGAAAAACTTTTATAATCTAAATCATTCCAAAAAGTAATAAATCAAATAATGAAAATAACACGAATTATAGTTGTTTTTAGGTACATAATTGTATATTAAATTAACTGTAGTTGAATCAAAATTTAAGGAGCATAAACCATTCGTAAACCGTTTAAAATGACACCTACCCAAAAAGACGGACCACGTTCAAATCAGGATATTCGGGTACCTCATGTTCAGCTTATCAATGATGAGGGACAACATCAGGGAGTTGTTGCGATACAAGAAGCTCTTGCTATGGCTGCAGATGCGGGACTTGATTTGGTTGAAATTGTACCAAATGCGGAGCCACCTGTATGTAAAATCATCGATTTGGGAAAATTAAAATATCAAACCCAAAAAAAAGCTGCTGAAACACGTAAGAAGCAAAAAGTCATCGAAATCAAAGAGATTAAGATGCGCCCAAATGTTGATGTCCATGATTATGGAGTTAAACTCAAGGCTGTTCATCGCTTTATTGATCATGGTGATAAAGTAAAGATTACTTTGCGTTTTCGTGGTCGTGAGATGGCTCACCAAGATCTTGGATTAAAGCTTCTTCAGCGTGTGAAAGAAGATACAAGTGAAATTGCCAAAATCGAATTGGAGCCAAAGCTTGAAGGCCGGCAAATGATGATGGTGATAGCACCTAAATAGTTTTGCATTGGAATAATATTCGCATGCAACGCATCAAAATGATGTGTATAGTATTATTTAGAAGCACCACATAGAATTTTTGTGGTGCTTTTAAGGTTTTATAAATGTGTATAAATCCTTTTAATAGTGCTTTCTCGATTTATAAGGAGAATTCGTTATTTTATATATTAAATGAGAGAACCCAAACATCTTAAGATCTTCTCGTTTCAAGCTCTTTCTATATGAATCCAACAAAATAATTCTGTTTGCACATCACAAACAGAGATAATGCATACATAAAATTATTAAAAAAAGCAGAAATGCCTTTTGTGAACCATTTCAAGTGCCAAAGGCTATTACAATATGGAAATTAGTAAATAATAATGATGGGACTCGCCCGTACTTTTTATTTAACTAAAGATAGTGATAAACAACACCTTTTCGTTCTACCTTTCACAGAGATTTTGCACTGTATTTCTTTACGCTCGCCGTCGTGAAATTGATGGATGAACCTTGAAAGAAAAGGCTATTTTTGTACAAAAGATTAATGGATTTTTTTAATTAAGAGTGCTTCAATCTTGCATAAAACAACAAGAAAATATAGAAGCACTTTATGGACAAAAAACAAATTTCCTCTTTTGATAAACATCTTATTATCCGTCTTTTGCGAGAAAATTTTCATAAACATGCGCGTTGGTACAGTGCGGCTATTTTCTCAATGATCATCATTTCTGGTACAACTGCAACGAGTGCATGGATGATGCGTGATGTTGTTAATCAGATTATTGATGCGCAAAATTTTCCTATGATCGTTTTAATTTCTAGCATCATTGCTTTTATCTTTATTCTCAAAGGAGTTGCAACTTTTTCCCAAACTTATTTTCTAAACAAAGCCGGAAATAGTATCATTGCTGAACAACAACGCAAAATTTTTGCCCGACTTATGGAACAAGGAGTCTCTTTTTATCATAATAACACTTCATCTGATCTTCTTGTTCGCGTAACCCACAATGCTACAGCTGTACGTAATATCATTGATACTATTATCACAACTTTTGTACGTGATTTGCTTTCCGTTAGTGGTTTGTTGCTTGTCATGTTTATTCAAAACTTTATATTAGTTTCCATTACTTTAATCATAGGACCACTAGCTTTTTTAGGCGTTCGAATGGCTTTAAAACGCGTTCGCCGCCTTATGGAAAAAGAGCTCCTTTCACTTGGTGAAATTATAAAAATCGTACAGGAAACTGCTGTTGGCATTCGAGTCATTAAGGCTTTTTCACTAGAAGAAGTCATGAAGAAAAGAATGGATAAAGCTATTTGTGATGTTGAAAAACAAACAAATAATATTGCAACACTCGAAGCTATTACAAATCCGATTATGGAAACACTCACAGGTGTTGCCATTGCTGGTATTATCTGTTTTTCCGGTTACCTTGCAACCCAACGCGCAGGTGTTCAAGGTGAATTTATGTCTTTTATTGTTGCTTTACTTTTAGCTTATGAGCCCGCAAAAAGACTAGCAAATGTACGTGTAAAAATTGAATCTGGATTGGTCAATATCCGCACGATGTTTGAAATACTCGACCATCCTCTTACAGTTATAGAACATAAAGAAGCTAAAGATCTGAATAAAACGCAAGGAGCTATTCGCTTCGAACACGTTTCTTTTGCATACACTGAGAACAAAATGGTATTGAAAGACATCAACCTAGAAATAGAAGCTGGGAAAATGACAGCATTGGTGGGACCATCAGGTTCGGGAAAGTCTACCTTTATTAACCTTATTATGCGACTCTATGATCCCACAAAAGGACGCATATTAATTAATGATCAAGACATCCGCTACACAACATTTCGCTCTCTGAGAAACCTGATGGCCTATGTAGGACAGGATACTTTTCTCTTTCAAGGAACTGTTAAATATAATATCGGTCTTGGAAAAGAAGGGGCTAGTGATGACGAAATTATCGAAGCAGCAAAAGCAGCAAATGCTCATGACTTTATTATGCGTTTGCCAAATGGTTATGATACACAGATAGGTGATAATGGCTGTAATCTTTCAGGGGGGCAAAAACAACGACTCGCTATCGCTAGAGCAATGATTCACGATAGTGAAATTCTGATTCTTGATGAAGCAACAAGTGCGCTCGATTCACACACCGAAGCACAAATTAATGAAGCCATTCACCACCTTACTAAAGGACGCACAACAATCATTATTGCTCATCGCCTTTCAACGATTGCTCGTGCTCATAAAATTGTGGTCATACAAAATGGACAACTGATTGAACAAGGTACTCAAAAAGAATTGCTAGCAAAAGAACATGGGTTTTATAAAAAACTTCATAATATCCAGTTCAAAAAACATACCCCCTAATTTCTAGATCCTTAAATAAGATTTGAAATAAAAAATGGATAGAAGGTAATGCTCCATTTATAAAAAAAGACTTGTTATCAAGAAAAAGCATTACTTCAATCAAGAATTGGTAAAGAATTTATGGTTTATTGAAAATAAAATTCTTGGATTTAGATGAAAACTTTACTCGTTGTTTTGTTGAATGCAAAAGATAAGATGTAATTTGCTTATTGCAAATTTTCTTTATATTTATGATGAATCAATCAAAAGCGCTTGTTGTACGTCATAAGAGATATTGGTATATGCATAAAAACTCTTAAGATAAGCAATAAAAATACCTCTACACTTTCAAGTGAAAAGATTGTCAGCAACATGAGAAGCTGGAAAATAGAATGATAATGCCGGCTTATAGCTTTAGTAAATACTTATACCTTTATTAATAACGGTAGTGTAGATTTTATACCATTCATAAGAGATACTTTATACCATTTCACAAGCAATCTTATGAAATAGACTCAAGCGCACACTGAGAAATGTTCCTTTAAAACAAGTACATAAACTTGCAACACAATAATGTTATATTTTGGAGTATTCTGTTTGGGGAGCTATTCGTTATAAGAAAAGTGATCTTATTCCAGACACAATAAACAAAAATCTAAAATAATAGGTAATTTTTATTATTAAAAAATATTGCTTTAAATGCGTTTGACAATAAAATCGATATCTTATGATATTCTCCGCTTAACGCTTTTGTTTATCACGTTCTTTAATGGAATCATGTCTTTCACATAAAAACAGAATGCCATTGTGTTGCAAATTCACGTACTTGTTTTAAAGAGACCTCTCTCAAAGTCTTCCCTAAGCCCATTCGCAATAACATTCGTGAATTGTATAACGATAAATCCATTAAGCTGCCCTATCTTTACGCTTATGGAGTAACAAGCCGGCACCACTCACACTATTCTGCCAGTCCCTAATGTTGCGACAGCTCTTAGCTCTCGAGATGATTCATAAGAGGCATTTTTAGTTATTTCTTAATAGTTTTATCCACACAGGATTCTCCGCTTGTAGCATACAAGCCGAATGATTTTGATTGATTCAATACGAAAGAGATTCGTACGATATTCAAAGTTCTAATTCAAGTTGAATAACAATAAATTATCTTTATAAATCAATATATTGCACACACTCCATTCTTTAGGCAACAGCACGATATGGGCTTGAAAACAAGGTAAGGTATTTCTCTAAAATAAATATATAGCAGCAAAATAACATACTATCTTTCGTGAAGATTTTGTCCCTTTAGAGAATAGCATAACAAAAATCGAATATTTCAGATATATCTCTTCACGCCTCAACAAAAAGCTTCTTCTTTTATAGGATTTCTAGTCTATGCCTCCTTCCTCAGATTTAGAAATGAGAGACAAAAAACGAAGAAATTGTTTTTTTAAAATTCAATCTTTAATAATCTCTTTCATAAAAGAGACCTATACTAGAATTTTGTTCATTTCCTATGGCACCTTTAGCTTTGAGATGACGCGAAATATCTAAATTAATTGTCCCTTTCGTCGTTCCATCAGACCCTGCTTCAAAACCCAAATAAATATTATTGTGTATGTAGCGTCCAATACGTAAGCCTGTATTCCCCTTCTCATTAACGATAACATCAAGATCATCAAGTCCAATTTTAGTTCGTAAAGTATTCAACAAAGATGTATTAGAACTACCTGCAAGATCAGCCGCTGCTGCTGCAAGTTGAGCAATCTGAAATGGTGATAATTCATTAAGAGAGCGATTAAAAATCAAACGCGCCAAAATCTCATCCTGAGGCAAATTTGGTTGTGATGAAAAATTAATATCAAGATTATCAACCGTCCCACTTACAGTTACAGTGACACGAATATCACCACTGTTATTGTTGGTTACAAAATAAACCGTAGGATTAAGATTACCACTAAAACTCGCTTGTCCTTGATCAAAATTAAGACGTTGTGACAGAATATCAAAACGTCCACGAATCATTCTAAATTCACCAACTGGATGCACATCATTCAATGGACCTGCTAGATTAATGCGTCCTCCCAGTTCAGCATCTAAGCCTTTTCCGCGTACAAAAAATTGATTGCGTGCTGTAATACGCATGTTTGATAGCACGACAGATGAAGATTCTTGTGTAACTATACGGCTTTTGCTTTTGTTCGTGTTCTTAACATCAGCACGTTCAAGTGTTGTTTGAATCGATTTAGTTAAATTCTTATTTCTAACATCAAGAAACTTGGCACTTTTAAAATGATCAGGAACAAAAACTTCAGCTTTTTCAACGATGATATCACCACCAAGAACAAGACTATTTAAAAAATGACCTGTCATTGTCATCTCACCTGATAATGTTGCCAGAATCATAGAACCATCATTATAATTGGCATTATCAAGATGAAATATCAAATCTGTCTCTAGACCATTAGAGATACGACCTGAAGCAGAAACTCCTCCCCCCTCAAACGAAGAAGCTGAAGCTTTTTCTATAAGGATATGATCACCTTTCAATTTGCCTTCAATCGTTATATTATTCAATCCTACATTTGTTTGTGAATCAAAAAAGCTACCGTCGCCTATAGAAATATTTCCTATCAATTGTGGCTTTGATAATGACCCATTAAGAGCTGTATCAATTCTTGCTGTACCCGTTATATGTGCACCACGCTTGGCTAATAAGAGATTAACAAAATCAAGAGGCATTATCCCTTTAACGTTTAATTTTGCCTCTGAACCATTAAGAGATACAGGCCCATGGATGGAAAGATCTAATCCTTTATCTCCAGTAGCTATCATATTTTCAATATGAAATGTCGATTTTTTATAAGAACCACGAGCATTTATATTGATTGACATCGGTCCTTTATGCGTCATAGCGGTTAAATTTTGACTAGAAAGCTCAAAATGAGCAGATGGATCCTTCATTGTTCCACCAATATCAACTTTACCTATCACTGTCCCATCAAGCGCTTGTCCTGCAATAAAACCATTCGCCAAACGTGCAGATAAATTTTGCAAATTAATATGAAGATCAAGCGCATTTTTCTCTAGAGATACACGCCCCTGAGCTTGTGCTTGTACTCCTTCTCCTGTTAAATTTGCATTCAAAGTAAGATTTTGATCTACAGTATTTCCCGTAGCAGAAAGAGAAAAAGGCATAATTTTTTTATCTTGAAAAGCAACAGTTGTCAGTCCCTCACCTTTTATATCGTAAGTTATATCAGGTTTTTTTAAATGACCACGAATCATAACCTGCCCTGTTACACTCCCTGCTGCTCCAAGATCGGATTTCCACAGATTGACTAAAGCAGCAGGAAGCGCATTCATTGTAAGTTGTAAATTCAGGGTATCTTGAATATTTCCTGCTAAAATGATGTTGCCTCCATTTATTGCAATTCCTAATTCATTGATTGTCATTCCATCTTTATCAAAAGAAATTATAGATGGCTTCGGCAATGTTGCATGAAAAGTATGTTGTTTTAAGTCCACAGCTTCAATTTGCACTTCTCGTTTTATACTTTCTGGAAGTTCCTCAACCATTAAACGACCAGAAAGCCGTGCATTGAGAGTATCATGCAACATCGCCTGGACAGTAAAAACCGTTTGTCCATTATTCCTATCAGCGTGAGCATTTAAACGATTGACCATTACCAAAGGTGTTTGAATATGTTCTGCATTGATAACTCCTTCAAACTGAGTCATGCCAAAAGGATCGAATATGTCAGCATCTATTGCCAATTTTTTTATTTTATTCTTGGAAAAATTCAAATGGTTAACATGCGCCTTCACATTGGTTTTTTGTCTGCCATTTTGTTCATCAAAAATAAAATCTCCTTTTACTTTTCCACTACCATCCTGCAAAAATAACGCTGAAAGTACGGAAATATCATCGGCATCAATATGCAGCGCTCCTTTCAAAAAACCGCCAAGTTGTTGAGAAAGATCACCCGTTATTTTTGCACTTCCCCCTCTAATATCGATATTTTCAAGTTTTCGAATTTTATGAGAATCTTCAAAAGAGGCCGATAAATGCAAAGTTTTTTTAGCAAAAACCCCTTCACCTTTTACCGCCCCCGTTAAAGAAGTAACTGGTGCTGTATTATCTACAAATGCATCTATATTAAGTGTTGTGTTTTGAAGTTTCTTCCCTACAATTAATGCTTCATCAATATGGGCACGTGTATTTAGTTTTATATGGCTATTGCGCCCTCTCGCCGTACTTTGAATTGTAAGCGCACCGCTTATCTTTGGATCTAATTTGGACAAATCAGATATTTGAGCAGATAGATCCATTTTAGCGCTTTCATCTGAAAAATAACCATTAGCCTCTATGTTTGTATATTGATTTTTCAAATTAAAATGACGTAAAGTGAAGCCCATTGTATTTCGAGCAGCGCCACCTGAAAGAGTAGTATTTCCTTTGAATAAACGATCAAAAGACTGCATGCCTATTTTCATATCGTCAGCCATTCCTGATAATTTTAGATCAAAAATACCACTCAATAAACTGATCGTTCCTTTGGCTTTAATATCTGCACTACCAGAAAGTGATTGTTTACTGAACACTTCCAAAGGAGTTAATGTTTGAGCTTTTAAACCGAGATCGCCTTTAAAAACAAAATTCTCCATTGTCCCTTTTAACCAAGAAGAAAAACCCTGAGCCGTAACACTCAGATCATGAATCAAAATTGGTTTGTTCGAAACAATATCCGTATCTAAATGCACATGAACCGCTTGGCTTAAATTTTCTACTAACACTCCCTTAATCTTTTTAACCCCTTGAAGCGTCCCTTTAACCTGAACACCAACATGACGAGAAGCTGCATTATCAAGATTTTCGCTTACTCCTCCCATATCAAAAATTGCATCGCGAATATAAATATTTTTATTGCTTAAATGATTTACAACCAACCGCCCATTCCAAGATTGTTGACCTTCGCGACCATAGTCAATGTTCAAAGCAAGAGTATTCGCAGGTTTTGGCACTTCTGATATAGGTAAATGAATAGACTCCTTTTCGTTATCAAGAGCCATTTTGCCATCAACAAAAAGCCGTCGCAAGAATCCATCGGCGGTTATTTCAGCATTGGCTATAACATTCATTGCTTTGTTCTGAATAACCATCTGATCAAGGTGTGTCACACCTTCTTTTGTTCTTCTTGCCTTTGCTTTTAATGTTATATCAGATTCGAAGAGACTACGATATTGAACAGGTATTAAAGGGCTCAGTGTTCCCTCTAATTTCGTAGAAAAACTCTGTCCTTCTGGAACACTTTCAAGAATAACATTACCATCTAAAATAGAATGATGATCGGACTCTAAAGAAAGTTTGATAACCAAATCATCAAAAGTACCATCACCTTTCACGACGAGACTTAATGCTGGACGTTGTTCAATGTTAAAAATATTCGCCAAAATACCATTTTGTGGTTCGTTAGCAGAAATATCAATTTGAGCTGTACGATTACTATCAGATATCTTGGTGAGAACAGAAAAAGAACCCGGTGCATCTAAACGATGCGCCGCTATATCGACATCAAAATTACCACCAGCCAAGGTGAAATTGCCTTTTAAGGACATATCAGCAGAAAAACCAAAAAGATTCTGTTCAAATGTCACATGTTGAGCTGTAAGCGTATTGATAGAAAGAGCAAGCGGCAATTTTGGTAAAGAGAATTTACCAGTCTCAAGGGAAGAAACAAAAGAAGAATTGCCTTGCGGTTTGCGTAAAAATGTAACCTGTTCTGCCGAAAGCTGGTTAATATCCATCCGCCCTCTCAGCAACGCTAGACGATTCCAATCCATTTTAGCATTGGTAATTTTAAGCCAAACTCCTTTTTTATCACTGACAGTAATAGTATCAATTGATGTTTGAGAAGACAGTGTCCCTTGCATATTGTGTAAACGAACTTGACGATTAGGCGCTGAAAGCTTTCGTTCAATTAAAGAAACAAACCATGAGCGATCATCTGTTTTCATTTCGCTAGAGGGAAGAATGTCTCCTCTTTGCGCAAAAACAAAACCACCCACCCCAAAAAACAAAAATACAAAGAAGAAAGCTGATAAACGTACACCTTTTTTCATTAAAATGCTTGCCCTATACCCACATAAAAACCAATGCGAGGGTCACCCTTCTCTCTCTTTAAAGGAAAGGCTAAATCAACGCGTAAAGGACCAAGACCCGTCATATAACGACCTCCTATACCGGCTCCCCATTTAATTTTTTGAGAAAAATCAAAATTTGCTTTTTCCCCTACTAAACCTCCATCAAGAAAACTGACAAACCCTATTTTATCATTTAAAGAAACACGCAATTCTGCTGACCCCTCAATAAGCGCCCGTCCACCAACAACCCCATCATTTTCTGTTTTGATACCAATATTACGGTAAGCATAACCACGAACAGAGCCCCCACCACCAGCAAAAAAAAGCGTATTTGCGGGTACTTGTGCTGTATCATTCCCAAGAATTGTACCAAGCTTCGCCCGCGCAGCAACAACAAAACGATCCCCTTCATCCAACGCCCAATAAGAACGACCTTCTGCTGTTACTTTTGCAACAAAGTTGCTAAAACGCATCTCATAAAAAGGCTCAATGAAAACTTCACCATATAAACCTTTTGTTGCATTAAACTTATTATTACGACTATCGTAAATCAAGCCGCTAGGGAAACCGATTGTTGTAAAATTACGGCTCCCAAAATAGATATCACGTGAATAACCATTTGAAACTTCTACAGCAGCCTGTCCCGATAGATTACCATTAAAAATATGCGTAATACCTAATTTTCCTTTGATGGCTTTTGTCGTATAATTTTCTAAAACATCTTGTTGTATTTTTAATTCTGACCTGAGATCTGTATCTGGCGTGAGTACACCAGGCTTTACAAATGTACCACCGAAAAGATAATCAAAATTTTTAAAATTATATGATTGCTTTTTATTGCTACCAACACCACTTATTTTTGTTTCAATTTTAAGAGTCTCTGCATGACCAAAAAGATTGTTATGCATCCAATAAGTCTCAAAACCAGCACCGTCTAAAGTTGAATAGCTACCGCCTACACCAAAACGACGCGGTTTACGTTCTTGTACAACAAGTGCAAGCGGTAAACTACCATCTAGATTAATAGTATCAGCCTCACGTATATTGATAGCACGAAAAACACCAAGGCGCGCAAGACGTTCATTTGCCTTAGCTAACGCATCAGAATCGTATATCTGCCCTGGTTTCAATCCGGTCATCCACGCGATATAAGCTGAATCTACACGTGGTTTCTTACTTATATTACGCACACTTAAAGGACCATAATGAGCCTTTTGTCCAGGACCAACAACAATCCGTCCTTCAACACGCAATGTAGCATGATCAGCCACGACTTCACTCTTCATAATTTTAGCTTTAGCATAACCTTGTTGCCGCCATCCTTCTATCGCCCATTTTTCTGCTTTCAAAATGGTTTCAGATTTAGCAATAGCCCCAACTTTATAGCCCAATTCTTCAATTGTGGGCATTTTATGCGCTTTACGTTTTTCAAACGGAGCTACTTTATCAATATTGGCAATACTAAAAACATATTGTGGACCAGCATTAATTGTAATAACGATATTCGATTGTGCTGGAAGTTGAGTTACCGGACTTAAATCAGCGACTTCTAAGCCATTAATTTTAATACTAATAACACCACCATAGCGTCCATCAGCATAAAGAGCAGAAAGAATTGCTCGATAATCTGAACGCGCCTTGGCGAGCAAACCAGAAGAACTGGCGGATGCTTTCTCTTTATCAGCAACAAGAGAAGAAACAGATTTAACTATTTTTATACCTTCTAATGGTGCACCTGGCGGTGCAACAACATCAACTTTATAAAATTTCTCTGTACTTTTGGTATAATGTGAAGAAGAATTTGTTTTCTTTTGACCAAAAAAAGGGATGCCGAAAAAATCAAATGCAGCAAGTGGCTGTGGAAAAGAAAAAGTAAAACACAAGCCTATAAATACACAGCGCACAGTCCCTGATTTTAACAAAATTCTTGTCTGGTATACCATAAAATCAGATACCTTATAATACACTTTGCATCTACTACGCTTTAAATAATATAAAAATAAGAAAGGTAAATATAATTACTTTGCACATTTTACACGTTTTATCACATCAAATAACACTCTGCGATACATAACGTTATCCTCCCCTTATATTTTCATAAAATTCTACACTGTTGTATAACACGAACAGCCTCATTCTTTTTTTCTTAACATATTTATTTAGCTTATTATAAATGTTTTATTGCGTCCCATATCATCATGGTTAAATTTGTACAAATGACTTTCCATGGGAATGCTAAAAAACTGCCCACGTATATAGTTCTCTCTATAAAAAAAGCTATAGAGATGCTTCTTGATTTTTATAAATAGATATGATTGTCTCTACCAAGTCTAAAGGGGGAAAATAAATAAATGATCGCACGTATTACAACTGTTGCTTTTCGCGGTCTAGAAGCAGTCCCTGTCGATGTACAGGTTATGATTTCGTCTGGTAAAATAGGAATGGCTATTGTTGGATTAGCTGATAAGGCAGTTGCAGAAAGCCGTGAACGTGTACAAGCAGCCCTCCACGCTTGTGGACTTTCTATGCCTACTAAACGAATTACGATTAATCTTGCACCAGCTGATTTGCCTAAAGAGGGATCGCATTATGATTTGCCAATCGCCGTAGGCTTAATGCTTGCTATGGGAATCCTCCCTCCCGAAGTAGCTCAAGACTATGTCATTTTAGGAGAATTATCACTGGATGGTTCACTTACCGCCGTTAATGGTGTTTTACCAGCTGCCATGACAGCTTTATCACTCGATAAAGGACTGATTTGTCCCTTCCAGTGTGGACCTGAAGCAGCATGGGCAAATGCAGAAATAAATATTCTTGCCCCAGAGACTCTGCTCACTATAGTCAACCATTTCAAAGGAACCCAAATTCAAAAACGTCCACAACCGCGCCAATATACTATCGAAACTGAACTTCCAGATCTTTGCGAAATCAAAGGACAAAAAACAGCCAAACGTGCCTTAGAAGTTTGTGCTGCTGGACGCCATAACCTTTTGTTTGTAGGTCCCCCTGGTGCTGGAAAATCTATGCTAGCGCAACGCTTACCTTCCATTTTGCCACCTCTTGATAGCCGTGAGCTTTTAGATGTCTCTCTGATTGCTTCTATTACAGGAGAAACGGTTCATAAGACCATTTCACTTCATTGTCCCTTTCGTTCCCCACATCATTCTGCTTCCATGGCCGCAATGATTGGTGGAGGGCTTAAAGGACGACCGGGAGAGGTCTCCCTTGCTCATAATGGTGTGTTATTCCTTGATGAATTGCCTGAATTTTCTCCACAGGTTCTTGATTCTCTTCGTCAACCTTTAGAAAGTGGGGAGTCAGTCATCGCCCGCGCTAATCACCATATTAGCTATCCTGCTCGCTTCCAACTTATTGCCGCGATGAATCCTTGCCGTTGTGGTATGGCAGGCGAAAAAGACCATGTTTGCCCTAAAGGGATACGCTGTCAAATCGATTATCAGTCCCGTATTTCTGGTCCTCTGCTTGACCGAATTGATTTACGGATTGATGTCCCTGCTTTGACGGCTATGGACCTTATGCAACCAGAACAATCAGAAAAAAGCTGCGACGTTGCCAAACGCGTCGCACGGTGCCGTACCATTCAAGCTAAACGTTTTTCAACAATGGGGTTTGATCATATTCGTACCAATGGCGATTGCCCTGCCAAAATTATAGAACAGATTGCCATTCCTGATAAAAGTGCGACCATACTCTTACGAGATGTGAGTGAAAAAATGCACCTCTCCGCACGCGCTTATCATCGCATTCTCAAAGTTGCACGCACAATTGCTGATCTTGACGGATCAGATACTCTTTCACGCTATCATCTCGCAGAAGCTATTTCCTATCGACTAGGCGCAGAAAGATTAACAGCCCTTAATTAAAAAACTACTCATCAATAAAAACTTATTGGAAAATAACGCAAATAAAGTTCTGTAAGTTTACCATCCTCTTCTAGAGATTTCAGCGCATAATTGAGTATATCAACCAATTTTTCATTCTTTTTTGCAACAGCAAGCTGCATTCCTTGCCCCAATAACTGTGGCGCCATATATGCCCCCCCAACAAAATGGCAGCAATCAACAGATTTTTGTTTTTTGAACCATAATGATAAAGCAAATCCATCATCAAAAATAAGGTCAATTTTACGCTCTTGTAATGCTTTATAGAGCTCTTCTCTCTTTTTAAACCCTTGCCATTTGGCTTTAGGAAAATAATATTGAAAGAGTTTTTCGTGAACACTTTTAGACAAAACACCACTGGTTAAATGTATCAATTGATCACTTATTGGCTCATCGAGATTTAAACGTCGAGAAGCAACAAATCGCGCTGGAAAGCGCAAATATGACTTTGTAAAAACAAGATCTTGCTGGGTTTTACTTGTTTCTTTTAAACCCGCAATAATGACTTCTGCACCACCATTTTTAACATGTTCTACAAGCTCTTTCCAAGGAATCACTTCTATTTCACAAAGCTTCTCTAATTTTAATTTTGAGCAAATAGCGCGCAATAAATCGATATTATAACCTGCAAGATACCCCGATTGATCAATAAAATTAAAAGGAGGAAAATCAAAAGTTGTTACAAAACGCAAACGAAAGATATCCGTTGTATCAGGTTGTACCAAATGTTCATGCGAATCAAAAAAAGAAGGCAACCTTTCAGCTTCTGCGTAAGAGGAAAATAGAACCCCCCCCGCTACAAATAAAATACGAATAAAAATATTGTATGGATTATTGAATAAAAAGTACTGTAAACGCAATTGAAGATGTTTCACATATATAGATTTTTTTATTTTCAAAATCTCTCCCCCATTTTTCAAAACTAAGATGCAACACTTCTTAACTATTATCTAACGCACTTCACCAAAATATCTGGCGTTTAATAAATAAAATTCTTGCTATTTTTGAAACCATTGAAAATGCTTAGATTTCTGATGTTAATTTTCCAAAATGAATATATAAAAAGTAATTTTAGAGAAAAGCGATTTAATTTTTTAATATAAGAAATAAGCTGTATATACTTTAGTGGTACACTTTATTTTATCAAAATATCCCGCGTACCTTAAAATATTAAGACCATTTCCTTGCGTATCACAACCTGGGAAGTATATAGATACTATTGAAGAAAAGAGTAAAAATACCCCTCAAATGCCGATGGTTTTCTCAACATTAAGGTTGCATCAACATTTAAGAGCTGAAAAATAAAATGATGATTCTGATTTGCACTTTATTGTCACGATGGGAAAGATGGGGGACATAAATCTTGTAGTATTCACAGGGTATTTTGCGTTATACTATTCAAACATCGTTGTAAAATGAGTTTGGGAACATTGAGAGATGCTCCTTAAAAAAGCGCGTGAATAAACAGTACAATGGCGTTTTGTTTTGAATGAGCGATGCAACCTCACGAGAATGCAAGAAACAAAAGCGTAAGATAATTCGTCATTACCCTCATTATTCAAAAATATCACCGTAGACGTTTTTTTAAATTGTAAAGTTGAATATAAAAGATGATCGTGGAAACGTGTTTTTACATTTACGCATTTATATTTTCCTCAAATGAAGCTTTTTTCACATTTTAAAGATGACACAAACCAATATACACAATATTTTCGCCTCAATCTAACATACAAAAGTTTGAACTGCTTAGAGAGCTCGCAACCTTTGTTTTAAATATATGGTAGAATTAGGATTGAAAAATTGATTTATGGATAAAACAAGTGAGACCTTTATTAGTGTAACACAAAAATGCATAACTAATTCTGAAACATTACGCATATGCAAAAATAAACAAAGTAAATAGCATCGTTTATGAAACAGCTTTTTGTATAAGTCATAAGTGTTTATTCGCCTTATATCACCGCCCTAGTGTTTTACAGCATAACAGTACACTATCATTTTATCATTCTCTCCATTATATATCGACAGATATTGAATCTAGATCTGATATACGGTAAATATTTAATGTGGTTATTCCATAAATAACTGATCAGAACATTGAGCTTTAAAAAAAGCGGATAAAATATTGTAAATTGAACACAGGAATGGACTAACTTATGAGTGATGAAATAACCTCACCAGCACAAAGCAATAACTATGATGCCGCTTCTATCAAAGTTCTCAAAGGTCTTGATGCTGTACGCAAACGTCCTGGTATGTATATCGGTGACACTGATGATGGATCGGGGTTACACCATATGGTCTATGAAGTTGTAGACAATGCTATCGATGAAGCTTTAGCCGGTCATGCAACTCTTGTAAACGTCACACTCCATGCTGATGGTTCTTGTTCTGTTCGTGATAATGGACGTGGAATTCCGACAGATATCCATCCAACAGAAGGTATTTCTGCCGCTGAAGTTATTATGACACAGCTTCATGCCGGTGGAAAGTTTGATCAAAACTCTTATAAAGTTTCAGGCGGATTACACGGTGTTGGCGTCTCTGTTGTGAATGCATTATCCGTTTGGCTTAAATTGCAAATCAAACGCAATGGTAAAATTCATGAAATATCATTTACCCACGGGGTAGCTGATGCTCCATTAAAAGTTGTTGGCGATTGCGATCAAGAAAGTGGAACAGAAATTAGATTTTTACCAAGCTCTGAAACCTTTACTATGGTTGAGTTTGATTTTGAAACTTTAGAGCGTCGTTTACGGGAATTAGCTTTTCTAAATTCTGGGGTTTATATTCTTCTTGTTGACGAGCGTCATGCTGATATTAAATCCGTTGAATTGCATTATGAAGGTGGATTAATAGAGTTTGTGAAATATATTGATCAATCAAAAAAAGCTCTGCTTGATACTCCTATTTATATTGCAAGTGAAAAGGATGGTATGAGCGTTGATGTTGCCCTGTGGTGGAATGATTCCTATCATGAGAAGGTCTTGTGTTTTACCAATAATATCCCTCAGCGTGACGGTGGAACGCATTTGATAGGTTTCAGAAGTGCCCTTACACGCCAAATTAATGGCTATGCTGAATCTTCAGGTATTGCTAAAAAAGAAAAAGTGAACTTAACCGGTGATGACTGCCGTGAAGGATTAACAGCTATTCTTTCTGTCAAAGTTCCTGATCCAAAATTTTCTTCACAAACAAAGGATAAGTTAGTCTCTTCTGAAGTGCGCCCTATTGTTGAAAGTTTGGTCAATGAAGGTCTTTCAATATGGCTGGAAGAACATCCTCATGAAGCAAAACTTCTCATTAGTAAAGTGGTAGAAGCTGCAACAGCACGTGAAGCAGCACGCAAAGCACGTGAACTCACAAGACGAAAAGGGGCGCTTGATATCACTTCTCTACCAGGAAAGCTTGCCGATTGCCAAGAACGAGATCCCGCAAAATCAGAAATCTTTATTGTCGAGGGGGATTCGGCTGGCGGTTCAGCAAAAAGTGGGCGCTCACGTCAAAATCAAGCAATTTTACCCCTTCGTGGTAAAATCCTCAATGTTGAACGAGCACGTTTCGACCGCATGCTCTCATCTGATATGATTGGAACACTTATTACAGCTCTTGGAACGTCTATCGGTAAGGATGAATTTTCACCAGATAAATTACGTTATCATAAGATTATTATCATGACGGATGCGGACGTTGATGGAGCCCATATTCGTACTCTGCTGCTCACTTTCTTTTTTAGACAAATGCCCGAGTTGATTGAACGTGGACATCTTTATATTGCTCAGCCTCCTCTTTATAAAGTATCGCGTGGAAAATCTTCCCAATATATTAAAAATGAAGCAGCGTTTGAAGAATTCTTGATCGATACTGGATTAGAAGAAACAACGCTTGAGCTTTCAACGGGAGAAGTTCGTGCAGGGGCTGATTTGTATCAACTCGCTAAAGATGCTCGTATATTACGTCAACTTTTAAATGGTCTTCATACCCGTTATGACCGTAATATTGTTGAACAAGCAGCAATTGCTGGCGCTTTTAATCTTGAAGTCTTTGCAACACAAGAAAAAGCGCAAAAAATAGCAGATACTACAGCACACCGCCTTAATCTGATTGCTGATGATATGGAACAAGGTTGGAGTGGACAATATACAGCAGATGGAAGTTTATGTTTTGAGCGTATTTTGCGTGGTGTTAAAGATGTTGTTACGCTTGATGTGGGACTTATAAATTCAACTGACGCACGCCAAATTGATCGCATTTCCCAAAATTTTATCGACATATATCATCCTCCTGTTCTTTTACGTCGCAAAGATAAAACAGAGCGTATTTTTGGTCCTATGAGCCTTTTAGAGAGCATTTTTACAAACGGTAAAAAAGGTGTTACTCTTCAACGTTATAAAGGTCTTGGGGAAATGAATGCTGAACAACTTTGGGAAACAACGCTTGATCCCAATGCACGTTCTCTTTTACAAGTAAAAATTAATGATGCAACCGATGCAGATTCACTTTTTTCTCGTCTCATGGGTGATGAAGTTGAACCTAGGCGTATTTTTATTCAAGACAATGCCTTAAGCGTTGCCAATCTTGATATCTAAAGGTACTCTTCTGTTTTTGGCTGTGTAAATATCGTAGTTTTATACGTTGTTTTTTCGTAGTTGAACATTCCCTCTCTATTTCATTTACGATAAAAGAAAAATAAGGAAGATCATATACATGGCAATTGAAACAGAACGTGTAGGAACCAAGGGTGGCATGGAGCACTCTTTTGGTTTTACAATAGTAGATGAAACACAAAAACAATCCATGGTGGATGGTGTGTTTCATTCTGTTGCTGAAAATTATGACAAGATGAATGATATCTTATCCTTAGGGCTACACCGTGTGTGGAAAAATTCCATGATTGCTTGGCTTTCCCCACCAGCACTTTCTCATTGGAAAGTTCTTGATGTCGCTGGCGGTACAGGTGATATTGCTTTTCGTATTCTTAATGCTTCACGCCAAAAAGCCCATGCTACAGTGCTTGATATTAATGGCTCAATGCTCAGCGTTGGCAAAAAACGCGCACAAAAAAATGGTCTTGCCCCTCTGATTGATTTTGTTGAAGCCAATGCAGAAAATCTACCTTTTGAAGATCAAAGCTTTGACGCTTACACGATTGCTTTTGGAATTCGCAATGTTCCTCATATTGATCAAGCTCTTAGAGAAGCTTTTCGTGTTTTAAAGCTCGGTGGACGTTTCTTATGTTTAGAATTTTCAAATGTCGAGATGCCTTGGCTCGATAAAATTTATGATCTTTGGTCTTTCCATGCTATCCCTAAGCTAGGTCAATTTATCGCAAATGATGGCGATGCTTATCGTTATTTGGTTGAATCTATCCGCAAATTTCCTAAGCAAGATGATTTTTCCCATATGATCAAGCATGCGGGGTTTTCGCGGGTATCGTACCGCAATCTCACCGGTGCGATTGCAGCGCTGCATTCAGGTTGGAAAATTTAAAAATGGTGCAAATTTCCCCTTACTTTCAATTGATGCGTGCAGGATGGGTTTTAACACGTGAAGGTGTTTTAAGTGCTCTTCCTCATGATGATCTTCAAGGATTTCCAGCGCTATGTCATCGTATAGCGAGTGCATTAGCACGACGCAAAACAAAAAAGAAACAGCGATCTGAAAATATTTCATATGCCATTAATAAGCTTGGACCCTCTTACATAAAACTTGGTCAATTTCTTGCCACAAGACCTGATATTGTTGGGCGTGATATTGCGGAAGATTTGTCACAGCTACAAGATCGTGTCCAAACATTTTCTTGCACTGCCGCTATTGCTCAAATTGAAAGTTCTCTTGGTCGCTCTATTGATGATTTATTCGTAAATTTTTATCCCCCCATTGCCGCCGCTTCTATTGCTCAAGTTCATCCAGCTGAATACAGTGATGAAACTGGCCATAAGAAAAAATGTGCTGTAAAAGTTATTCGTCCTAATATCAGAGCACGTTTTTCTAAAGATCTTAGAGGATTCTATCTCATTGCTCATTTACAAGAGCGCTATATCCCTGCCTCTCGAAGGCTTCGTCCTGTTTGTGTGGTGGATACTTTAGCACAAACAACACGACTTGAAATGGATTTACGCTTAGAAGCAGCAGCTATATCTGAAATGGCTGAAAATATTCAACATGATACAGGCTTTCGGGTTCCACGTATTGACTGGGAACGGACAGGACGTAATGTTCTTACAATGGAATGGATTGATGGTATAAGAATATCCGAAATTTCCAAACTTAAAGAAGCAGGTTTTGATTTGAAGGCGCTCGCTATTACGCTTATTCAATCTTTTCTTCGCCATACATTGCGTGATGGTTTTTTTCACGCCGATATGCATCCTGGTAATTTATTTGTAGATGAAAAAGGATGTATTGTTGCTGTTGACCTAGGCATTACAGGAAGGCTTGGTAAAAAAGAAAAGCATTTCCTTGCTGAAATTCTTTATGGCTTTATTACCCGCGATTACCATCGGGTTGCACGTGCCCATTTTGAGGCAGGTTATGTTCCTTCACACCATAATATCGAAAGCTTTGCGCAAGCCAACCGCGCTATTGGCGAACCAATTCACGGACAATCAGCACAAAGCATTTCCATGGCTAAATTGCTCACTTTATTGTTTGAAGTCACTGAATTATTTGACATGCAAACGCGACCTGAACTTTTATTGTTGCAAAAAACGATGGTTGTTGTGGAAGGCGTTGCCCGCACATTAGACCCCACTTTTAATATGTGGAAAGCTTCTGAACCCGTTGTCAAAGAATGGATTAGTAAAAATTTAGGACCCGTAGGCGTTGCAAAAGACTTTAGTGAAGGAGCACAAGCTCTCCTTTCGCTGGCACGCAAAACACCACAATTGGTTCAAAATTTCCAACGGATAGAAGAAGATTTCAATCAAATGAGAAAAACAGGTTTTAATCTTTCTCCTGCTACCCTCAAACAACTTGCTGTGGAACAAAGTCATAGAAACCGTTATGGTCGTTATAGTCTTTTTATCATTGCACTTTGTTGCGCTTGTCTTACTTTTTACTTTTTTCATCTTTTCTAATCTCCTTAATATGCTAAAAATATCAACAATGAAATCATTGCAATCATTTTATTTCTTGGAGGTATTTTATGGCCAGTATTACCATTCGTAACCTGTCTCCTGAAACCAAAGAAGCTTTACGCATACGCGCCGCGCAAAATGGTATTTCTATGGAAGAAGAAGTCCGACGCCTTTTAAGCAATCCCACTCCTCTCACCACACAACCCCTTCATACTAGCGCTGTTGAAATGCAATCATTGAAATCAAAATCTCTCCTTCTTATTATTGGTGGAAGTATTGCATCCTATAAAGCACTTGATTTGATTCGCCGTTTACAAGAACGTGGAGCACATTTAAAAGTTGTAATGACAAAAGCAGCGCAAAAGTTTATTACGCCTTTAGCCGCTGAAGCTTTAAGCGGTGGTACTGTATATACTGATTTATTTTCACGCGAAGAAGAACACGATATCGGACATATCCGTTTAGCACGTAATGCTGACCTTATTATTTTAGCCCCTGCTACAGCCAATCGCATTGCAAAAATAGCCAATGGCATAGGAGATGATCTGACTGATTGCATTCTTTTAGCGGCACGCTGTCCACTCTTAATTGCACCCGCCATGAATCCGTCCATGTGGGCGCATCCTGCCACTATTCGCAATGTTGCACAACTGCGCGCAGATGGCGTTCATATCATCGGACCAGAAATCGGAAATATGGCTGAACGTGACGAGATAGGATATGGACGCATGAGCGAACCTTTAACTATTGTCGCTACCATAGAGACTATTTTGAATGTGCATGAAAAACCTCTCTCTGACCGCCATTTCATCGTTACCTCTGGCCCTACCCATGAACCAATTGATCCAGTGCGTTATATTGCTAATCGGTCTTCAGGTAAACAAGGCCATGCCATCGCAACCGCTCTTGCGCATTTGGGTGCAAAAGTAACACTTATTTGTGGACCTGTTAATCTTGCAGACCCACAAGAAGTAAAAACCATTCATGTTGAAACAGCACAACAGATGTTACAAGCCGTTCAAACCGCATTGCCTGCTGATGGTGCTATCTTTGTTGCCGCTGTTTGTGACTGGCGCAGTCAAACGCAGTCTTTACACAAAATTAAAAAGAATGCTCATAAAATACCACCATCCCTTCATATGGTTGAAAATCCTGACATTTTAGCAACGATTGGACACGCTCCAAACCGCCCCTCATTGGTCATTGGTTTTGCTGCTGAAACATGTGATATCATTGCCAATGCGCAAAAAAAATGTGTTGAAAAAGGAGCTGATTTCATTCTTGCTAATGATATTTCTCTTCAACTAGATGGTACAAGTGTCATGGGTGCTGATACAAATCAAGTTTATCTCGTAAGTAGAAAAAAAGTTGAACAATGGCCCCATATGAGTAAACAACACGTAGCGCAAAAATTAGCAAACGTGATTGTATCATTTCTTGCCCCCAAAACACCTACTCCTCATGAGGAAAATATACCCCTTTGCAAATAAGAACTCTTCAAACGCGTTGATATTAAAACACCTTATAAAATAGAACTGACAATATGTGTCTATCCATCTCAATTAGTATATAATATTTCTGGTTTATAATGATAATATCGCATTGTTCATATTAAATTAGAATCCCAGATATCATAAGATTCTCTCATTCCTAATCTCTCTCATGTTGAATCAATAAAAATCATTTTCTTGCACGTTGTAAACAAGGATAACTGTATGAATACAAAACGTTTCAGAAAGAACTAAAAGCGCTTATAATGGACCGTCTCAAGAACCAAGGGCTTGTCTCGGACAACACTGAGGATGATGGTGCCAGCGTGCTCTTTTTATTAAGCGTAAAGTTAGTGATGCCCTATAAGTTTTATATTATTCACGAGAGCTTTACCCATATACCATTCACAAACGCTGTTGCGAAATGGGTGTGATGAGCGTTGGGAAATGTTTTTTTAAAAAATCCTATCTCACCCTAGCCTTCATAAAAGCAGGATCTATTGCACCACTGTCTCGCCAGCTTATAAAAAAACAAGCTATCATTCACTTTGGCTACCATCAATTTTGACAAAGCTCTTGTAATGGATAAAATTTATAAAAAGCATTTTCTTTCTTCAATGTTTTTATCCACATATTGGTCATATTTATGATATGCAAATAAATGATTTTGATTGTTTCATGATGAGAGCAGCTAATGAGAAAATATGACAACTTTATTTTGAGCTCTTATTCGCTATGAAAAATAATGTATAAATCAATAATATTATAACATCTCAATGCAATTTTAAGCATACTTCATGCTGACGCTCATAAAGAATGTAGACAAAATTCATTGTACCACTGTCTATAAGTTTATGAAACTGAAGCCTTTATTATTTTCCTCAGTGATCGGTCTTTAAGATTAAATGTCTGTGTCCTCTCTCCAGAATACCAAGACCACAAAGACTAGAATTTTATCCATGATATCTTCACATTGTGATGTTTCATGAGAAGCATTTTTATTCCTTTATCGAAAGCTTTGTATCCATACATTGGTCTCGCCTATAATGTGTACGTAAATAATTTTTTGATGTTGAATAGAGTCTTTGAAATTAAAGAATATTTCTATATTTGGGATTTTATTCAAGTTGAAAATGATCAATTCTCTTCGATAAATTAGTGGTGTTATTATCTAAAAATTATTTGATACAGTGCACCACTTGTATGAAAAGTGCTTCAATGAATGCTTACTTCATTGCACTTATAGCTTTTAAAATTCAAAATCTCATCATTTTTAAGCATCCGTGGTTTCTCCCTTTCTTTGCTTCTTCTCAAAAAACTGCTCTTCTATGGGATCGGACGGTCAATCGCCTAAGCTTATTTTTTCCACTTCTATCATATTAATCATTCTGTTGCCCAAAATTAGAATATCTACGGAGCGACTACGTTACCCATATTCCATTGAACTCAATATTTTTTTGAAAGCGAGGGGCAAGAGCATGCCGCCAAATAGTAGAAAAGTACAGAATTTTAGGAATTGTGCAAAACAATTAAGCACTTAGATAAACGAAGTTAGATAACTCTACTGAATAAATAGAAGTAAACAACTTTTCTCCCAAATAGTTCTTATTCCTTAATTTTTTACATATATCATATAAACGCAATAATCTACACTATGTACAAAAATACTAAAAATTTCTTCTACAACAGCTACTTTTTAAATTCTTCTTTGTTTTTAAAAATTAAAATTTCTATTTATTCAAACTTTATTTTTAACAAAGAAACCTTAACCGTTTTTTATAATGTTCTTGAAAAAAATCTTGTAATTCAAAGAAAGAAAAAATTACACTGTACATACTTTAAATATATTTCTTGTTTTTTTTGCTTCTTTCCTTAGTTTATTAATCTATGATTTTTACTGCTGCTTATCGTGCTTTACAACGTCTTCTGACCTCGCAATATCGTATTATGATACTGAAAGCATTGGGGGTTACTTTTTTCATTCTCACCATTTTATGGTTATGTGTGCACCAACTTTTTGTGTCTTACTTTTGGCCCTGGATTGCTCAATTTCTTCCTGGACTCCCTAGTTGGGCGGGATGGATTGGTTTTAGCATGCTTATCATCTTTAATCTTGGGTTGGCTCTTTTGTTGGCTTTTTTGATTGCACCCATCACAGCTATGATTGGTGGTTTTTTCATTGACTCTGCTGCTGAAATCATTGAAAAGGAGGATTATCCAAACGAGCCTATTGGACAAGCTTTGCCGTTTCAGCGTTCTCTTATCATTTCCTTTAAATTTGTTATTTTAAGCCTTCTTGGTAATGGAATTGCTTTTATTTTATTCTTCATACCAGGTATTAATTTAATTGCTTTTTATCTTATTAATGGTTATTTGCTTGGTCATGAATATTTCTTGTTTGCTGCTTACCGTTTTCGAACAGAGCAAAATGCGCGTGCTTTTTTACATACTCATTACACAACAGTTTTTGGCGCAGGATTATTGATAGCGATTTTTGTTTCGATTCCTATTATTAATCTAGCAACACCGCTTTTTGCCGCCGCCTTTATGACACATTTACACAAAATGCTTTCCCAAAAGACCATAGCACGCATTACACAAAAATAGTGTTCCTTGACTTTAAGGTTAATAAAACTTGCCAGCCAAAGAAAGCATAATATAAAATTTTATGCTTTATCTTTTATTAAAGCAATATATTGATTTATAATGATAACTTATCGTTTCACAACATGAGTGAAAAACCTAAATATTATGAGGGTTTCTCATTTTAATCCTATTCATATTGGATCAATTGAAATCGTTTGTTAATATCTCATAAATGGAGGTGGTGTGCGGATAAAAGTACTTTCAAAAAGGCGTGAAATATCTTTATATGAATCCTCTTAATGCAAACATTATCGTCGTATTGAAAACTGAAAAAGAATATGATGGTGCCGCTTTGTACCTTCTATTTCAGTAAAAACGGATAGCATAATGTCTTTTATACCATTCATGGAGAGTGTATACTCTTCATAAGAGAGTTTTGGAAATTATTGAAAGATATCTGTGTAAAACAAGCACGTAAATGAGTAATATAATGGTATTTTGAGCGTATTCTATTTTAATTGTAAAAAGCGTGCGCTTTAAAGAAACCTTTTGAAAAAAATCTTGCTCTGATGTTAGCGTTTCGCTAATATAGCGTTATTGTATTCATTATCTTTAATGGATTATTTTAGCCTTGTTAGCGCCTTATACTATAAGGTTTCTTTTCTTCAAAACTGTTGATACGAATGATTAATTGGATATTCATTGTTATTAAAAAATAAGGCGTTTGTTAACCATCGCAAGGAGTAAATTTTAACACCAAAGTAAAAAATACAAACATGTAAGTTCTTAGAACTTATGAGAAATTTATTATAGGGAATACTCTTCATGATGCATATGATTGTTATGATATGGGAAAAATTAAAAATTAAAAAACAAGCTATACGTACACTGATAAAAGTATTAAATAGACTCCTTTGTTCAACCGGTAAAGCAAATGTGACTGCTTAAGTTCTATATTCTTTCAAATCATGCAAAAGATGCACAATATTTAAAGGAAGGTTATAAAGATGAACTGGATTACAAATTATGTTCGTCCTAAAATTAACTCTATATTGGGGCGCCGTGAAATTCCAGAAAATCTATGGATTAAAGATCCTACCAGTGGTGAAATGGTCTTCCATAAAGATCTGGAAGCTAATCAATTTGTAGCTCCCAATTCTGGTCATCATATGCGTATCAGTGCTAAAAATCGTCTCATGCATTTTTTTGATGATGGTGTTTATACAGCTCTTGAAAATCCAAAAGTTGTAACAGATCCTTTAAAATTTCGTGACGAAAAACGCTATATTGACCGGTTAAAAGATTATCGTTCTAAACTTGGGGTTGATGACAATATTTTAAGTGCACGTGGTACGATTGAAGGCTTACCAATTATTGCAACTGTTCAAGATTTCGCCTTTATGGGTGGATCACTTGGTATGGCTTCAGGAGAAGCTATTATCAAAGCTTTTGATACTGCCATTGCTGAAAGGCGTCCGCTGGTTCTTTTTGCTGCTTCTGGTGGTGCACGCATGCAAGAAGGAACACTCTCGTTGATGCAAATGCCCCGTACAACTGTAGCGATTGAAATGTTGAAAGAAGCAAAGCTTCCCTATATTGTTGTGCTGACTAATCCAACCACCGGTGGTGTTACTGCTTCTTACGCCATGCTTGGTGATATTCACATTGCCGAGCCTGGCGCTATGATTGGTTTTGCTGGTCCACGTGTGATTCAACAAACTATACGTGAAACCCTACCAGAAGGTTTTCAAAGTAGTGAATATCTGCTTGAACATGGTATGATTGATATGGTTGTATCGCGTTTAGAAATGAAAACAACAATTGCGCGTATTTTACGCTTGATGATGAAACGCCCTGCTGTTTTTAACCCTTCCGATCCATCCCCAACAGACTCTCAAACATCGCTTTCTAGGACAAAAGCAGCTTAAGTTTATGCAACAAAGTCAAATACAAAGGGTGGTGGATGATTTACTAAAAAATTATCCGAAAAAATTTGATCTTTCTTTAGAGCGTATTGTTCACCTTTTAGAGCGTCTTGGTAACCCACATTTAAAACTTGCCCCTGTTATTCATATCGCTGGAACAAATGGCAAAGGATCTGCTTCAGCAATTTGCCGTGCTCTTTTGGAAAGTACAGGATACCGCGTTCATGTTTATAGCTCACCTCATCTCGTCAACTGGAATGAACGCTGCCGGTTAGGTCAAAAAGGAGGTGGTCAACTTGTTACAGAAAACCAATTGGCTGAGACAATCCGTGAAATTATAAAAGTAAATCGTCAAGAGCCGATTACTATTTTTGAAATTTTTACAGCCGCTGCCTTTATGTTGTTTAGTATACATCCAGCTGATGTTGTCATTTTAGAAGTTGGATTGGGAGGACGTTTTGATGCTACCAATGTCGTTAACAAACCAGCTGTATCGCTTATTATGCCCATTGATTATGATCATGAGAGCTTTCTTGGAAATACAATTGCTCAAATCGCTTTTCAAAAAGGAGGGATTATCAAACCAAACGTTCCTGTAGTCATTGGGAAGCAAAATTATGAAGAAACTCTTGCTACTTTAATACCCCTTGCTAATAAAAATAAAGCATTTTATGTTCTCTTTGATCAAGATTATCAAAGTTATAAAGAACATGGACGTATGGTTTTTCAAAACAATCAAGGTCTCATGGATCTTCCCCTTCCTAACCTTATTGGAGACCACCAAGTTGCCAATGCTGGTGCATCTCTTGAAGCAGTTTATCAAGCGGGTTTTCAACTTTCAGAACAAACCATAAATGACGCTTTGAAAAATATTTATTGGCCCGCACGAATGCAGCATCTTACCCAAGGACTTTTGGTTGATCAACTATCTCCTGATATTGATTTATGGTTAGATGGTGGTCACAATCCTGCTGCAGGAAAAGTTATTGCGGCAGAACTTACACAATGGAGAAAAAAAACAGATCGCCCCATTATTATGATTGCTGGCATGCTTAATACCAAAGATGCTGTCGGTTATTTTCGTCCTTTAGCTAACCTTGTCGATAAAGTATATACGATACCGCTGCTTGACAATAATGCCAGTATCTCTCCAACAGACTTAGCTAAATCAGCCCAAAAAGTAGGAATCCCTGCTGCCCCAAAAGCGCACCTACAAGATGCTTTGCATAAAATTAAAATGGAATATAAAGAGGCTATTGTTCTTATTAGTGGTTCTCTTTATCTTGCGGGTGATATTTTGCGTGACAATAAAACACCACCGTGCTAGATAATTAGCTATTTTTAAAGCTTTGAAAGATAGACTTTTTAATCATGCAACTTGATTGTGCACTTTATCAACATCCTAAACTCATTACTGTTTTTGGCGGATCCGGTTTTGTAGGACGACATGTCGTTGAAACTTTGACTAAGCGGGGATATCGCGTTCGCATCGCTGTTCGTTGTCCACAAAAAGCTTATTATATGCTCCAAATAGGAGAAGTAGGACAAACCCAAATGCTTAAAACAGATATCAAGCATCGTGCCTCTGTTGCACGCGCATTGCTTGGAGCTGATGCGGCAGTGTTTTTACCCGGTAGCTTAAAACAAGCAAGTCAATCGAATTTTAAAAACACACAAATTGATGGTGTTTACAATGTTGCTGAATTAACAGCAGAAACTGGTATTCCGCTCATCTATATGTCAACACTTGTGGCTAACGAGAATGCTTCATGTCTTTATGCACGTGTTAAGTTTATGGGTGAACAAATCATTCACAACAAGCATCTTCAAGCAATTATTATCCGTCCATCCGTTATCTTTGGACCAGAGGATTGTTTCTTTAACACCTTAGCAGATTTGTCACGTTTTTTACCAATTATGCCTCTTTTTGGAGGTGGACAAAGCAAATTGCAACCCGTGTATGTTGGTGACGTTGCTGAGTTTATCGTGCGCGCTTTAGATGGACAGGTTGCTTGGGGAAAAAATTATGATCTTGGTGGTCCCCAGATTATCACCTTCCAAAATACTCTTGAAAATATACTCAAAATTATTCACCGTAAAAAAACAATCCTATCCATGCCCCTTTCTGCTGGTCTATTGATTGGAGGAATTTTGGGAACAATCGGTAAATTGCCTTTTGTACCAACACTCGTAACAGCCAATCAGATACGTTTTTTGCAAATGGATAACATTGTTTCTAAAGAAGCTATAGAGAATGGATATACTCTAGAAGGTGTGGGTATTACCCCCAGAGCAATGGCAGCATTCTTGCCAAGTTATCTCTGGCGATTTCGTCCACATGGTCAATTTTCCCAAAACCTACTCGTCTAGAATAAATTCTTCCAAAACTGAGTTAATTATTTGATTTATAATTCATAGCGCGTTGTTAGCGGTTTTAAAATCAGAGTGTTCAATAGAGTGATGTTTTTACATTTTAAATACTCTATTCAGTATCACAAAAAATGTTTAATCGTATATCTATAGTCTTTTGATAAAAATCGTTGAAAACAGGAGAAAAGCACTTCTTATAAACTGTCTTTATCCAAGAGCAGGTGCAACATTGGAATCCTAAAGAACCGATTCTGAACTGCCTATCCATAAACATGATAATCTATGGCTTTGCATTTATATTATTTTGCTAAAAAGCTTAATAATGAGATTAAAGTAATTCTTCCTTTTTCAACAACCGCATAAGTGAGTAGAATACGAGTATACTACTTTCGATATTATCCCATAAAAATCAATATAAAAACTGTAAAGCAATGCACCATTTTTATTATTTAAAAGGTATTCCCTCTGGAGACTTTTAAAAGCTTTAAAGTTACGTGAAAAGGATAGAATTTTGTTTATATAATAAAACTTATCATGAAGATCTCCTACTCCATCAACAACATCACTACTCAGATCCATAAATGCATATTTGTTGCACAAATTTATGGAGATTTTAAAAGAGCTTTTTCACATAAAGAAGTCCTCTTCTTGTCTTGCATTTTTTTTTAATTTCTCCTACCGTCTTGGAAAAACTTATTTTAAAGGAATGAAGAATGGCAGCTCAAGATTTTGTTGTCAAAGATATTGCACTTGCCGCTTATGGTCGTAAAGAACTTGATATTGCTGAAACAGAAATGCCTGGTTTGATGGCTTGTCGTAAGGAGTTTTCTTCCAGCCAACCTTTGCGCGGAGCGCGTATTTCTGGCTCATTGCACATGACAATTCAGACAGCTGTTTTAATTGAAACATTAAAAGCGATTGGCGCCGATATACGATGGAGCTCTAGCAATATTTTTTCTACGCAAGACCATGCAGCAGCAGCTATCGCCGCAACTGGCATTCCTGTATTTGCCATTAAAGGTGAAACATTGGAAGAATATTGGACTTATATAGATGCAATCTTCCAATGGCCAGATGGTAATCCTTCCAATCTTATTTTAGATGATGGAGCTGACGCCACAAACTATATTTTAATGGGAAGTCGTGCAGAACAAAATAAAGATATTTTATCGCATCCCAAAACAGAAGAAGAAGAAATTTTTTTCAAACAAATACAAAAGCGTATGGATGCAACGCCAGGTTTTTTTACACGACAGCGCGCGGCAATTAAAGGTGTAAGCGAAGAAACCACAACAGGTGTAAACCGTCTTTATCAGTTACAAAAAGAAGGACTTCTACCTTTTCCTGCTATTAATGTTAATGATAGCGTCACTAAATCAAAGTTTGATAATAAATATGGATGTAAAGAATCATTGGTCGATGGTATTCGACGTGGAACAGATGTGATGATCGCTGGTAAAACTGCCATTGTCTGTGGTTATGGTGATGTAGGAAAAGGTTCAGCAGCATCTCTTTCTGGTGCTGGGGCTCGTGTTAAAGTAACAGAAATTGATCCTATCTGCGCTCTTCAAGCCGCTATGGATGGCTATGAAGTTGTTAGTTTGGATGATGCTGCTTCCAGTGCTGATATTATCATCACGACAACAGGCAATAAAGATGTTGTTCGTTTAGATCATATGCGACAAGTAAAGGATATGTGTATTCTTGGAAATATTGGTCATTTTGATAACGAAATCCAAGTCGCTGCCCTTAGAAATTTGCCATGGACAAATATTAAACCACAAGTTGATATGATCACCTTTCCCGATGGAAAACGCATCATTTTGCTCTCTGAAGGGCGTTTGTTAAACCTCGGGAATGCGACTGGGCATCCTTCTTTTGTCATGTCAGCCTCGTTTACTAATCAAGTTTTAGCGCAAATTGAACTTTTTACCCGTTCAGAACACTATACAAATGAAGTCACTGTTTTGCCTAAACATCTTGATGAAAAGGTTGCACGTCTACATCTGGATCGGTTAGGAATAAAATTAAGTGTTTTATCAGAAGAACAAGCCGCTTATATTGGAGTCTCACCACAAGGACCTTATAAACCAAACCATTACCGTTACTAATACGTTTCCTTGGGTTAAAAAAGGGAAAGATGCCGTGCTCAGCTTTGGTGACTATAACCCCAAAGAAAAAACTCAAAAAGAGATCCGAATCTATACGTATATATTTTTCTTTTTTTTCTTTTTTTCTCCAACATGCGCTTTTGCTCAGTCATTGGAAGGTTATTTACCATTTTTCTTCACTTTTCCGAATGGTCCATGGCTGCTTTTAGCGCTGTGTGGAGGAATTTCTTGTGCTTCACTTCTCTCGTGTATAGCTGTTACCGTGCGTGCAAAAAAAACTGCACAGAAGCCTTTGAAGATAATTCAGGCAAATTTTTCTGAAAAACTTAAATATTATGAATGGCTTCTGGAAGAAACCGAGCAATTCCTTCTTATTTGGGAAAATCCAACAACCTTACCCCGTGTTGTTGGTGCTCTTTCTGCATTGCAAAAAATAGGAATCGATCAGAAAGATTTTCAGCGTTTTGAGCTCTGGGTTGAAGAAAATTCTCTGCGAGAACTTGATTATGCATTGACTCAACTACGTTGTAAATGTCACCCTTTTGATCTTTCTATCACCACCACAAACAATGTACTGCTACAAGTTACAGGAGTCATCGCAGGAACAGTCGCCATTGCTCGTTTTCAAGATATCTCAAAACAACAGAGTGAAAATTCTCGTTTACAGAAAGATATCGCCCGCCTTCTTACTGAACTGAGAATGCAGCGTAATCTTCTTGATCTTATTCAAGAGCCCGTATGGATAAAAGATTGTGAAGGAAAAGTTTGTTTTATCAATCGCGCCTTTAGAGAAATGACAGACTTTCGTGAAGACAGTGATGACGTGGGGGATCTTTTCAATGAAAATACACAACGCAAAACAGATGAAACAGAAACAATTTTTCAAGAACATGTTCATACGGTTATTGGTGGAGAACGGCACCGTTTTCATCTCACACGTATTACAACAGCTGAAGGGATGGCAGCTTTTGCACGTGATGACAGCGCATATGAAAATCTTGCTCATGAATTAAGATATGTTCTTCAAAGCCATTGTGAAACACTTGACCAAATTTCAACAGCTGTAGCCATTTTTGATACAAACCAAAAATTAAAATTCTGTAATCATGCTTTCAAAATTTTATGGCCGTTGGAGAGTTCTTTTTTAGAAAGTGAACCAAGCCATACATTGTTTCTTGAACGTTTACGTGAAAAGGGGCTCATTGCTGAACACCCTGATTGGCGCGCATGGAAAGAAGAACTTTTAAAAGCCTATTGGCAAACAGAATCGAACCAACAAATTTGGAATCTTCCAGATGGACGTACGGTGCGTGTTGTCTCGAACCCTCATCCACAAGGAGGTGTCACTTGGCTTTACGAAAACCTTACAGAAAAAATTGATCTTGAGCGCCGTTATAATACACTTATTAAAATACAAGGTGAAACACTTGATAAACTTTCTGAAGGTGTGGTCGTTTTTGGTACTGATGGACGCCTTCGCTTATCGAATCCTGCCTTGTCGAAATTGTGGTCTCTTCCTTATAATTTACTGGTAGAAGGAACCCATATTACACAGTTACAAAGCCATTGTTCAGCCTTAACCTTGGGGCAAGAATGGGATCAATTTACCAAGTTCATTACCGGTTTTGCTGAAAAACGTGAAACATTTTCAGGTCGTATAGATCTTAAAAATGATATGATTATTGACTATACTCTGGTCCCTCTTCCTAATGGACAAACGATGCTTACTTTTGTGAATGTTACGGACACTGTCCATGTTGCGCGTGCTCTTCAAGAAAAAAATGAAGCATTAGAAAGTGCTGATCGTTTGCGTAATGAATTTGTCCAACATGTTTCTTATGAATTACGCACACCTCTCACCAATATTATTGGATTTTCCGATATTTTACGTGATCAAATTTTCGGCTCTATCAATGAACGTCAACAAGAATATCTTGAACACATTCATTCAGAATCAGGAACTCTTTTAAATATTGTTAACGATATTCTTGATCTTGCTACCCTTGATGCAGGCATTATGGAGTTGGACATAAAATCGGTTAACATTGCCGATGCTATGATACAAGCAGTAGCACGTGTAGAAGATCGCCTTAATGGACGGCATATTACGCTTTTACAACAAATTTCTCCTTCCTTAAATTCTATTTCTGCTGATGAAAAGCGCTTGCATCAAATTTTTGTGAATGTACTGAGTAATGCTATTAATTTTGCAACGGAGGCGAGTACTATTGAATTTTGCGTCGATGAACAAGATGATAACATTGTCTTTAGCGTTCACAATCAGGGCTCTGATATCCCAGAGGACGTCCTTGATCGTATTTTTAAACGTTTTTCTTCCCATTCACACCATGGTGGGCGTGCGGGAGCGGGTCTTGGCCTTTCCCTTGTAAAAAGTTTCGTTGAACTACACGGTGGACATGTTGAAATTCTTACCGGTTCTGGAAAAGGAACAACAGTTAAATGTTTTTTCCCACTCTCCAAAGGAGATACGATTTTTTAATTTTAACCTTTATGATAACAAAAATTTTTCATCCATTTCATGGAACTTTTAATGAATTTTAGTTTTTTTCTTGAAAATGAAGAGGCAACAAAGCTTTTTGCACAAAATTTAGCTCTTTCTTTAAAGCCAGGAGATCTTGTAACGCTGCAAGGAGATCTTGGAACTGGAAAATCAACCATTGCACGTACAATCATTCAAACACTTGCGAACGATAACACTATGGATGTTCCAAGCCCTACTTTTACTCTTGTGCAAAGCTATCAACTTCCAAAGTTTGAAATTATTCATGCTGATCTTTATCGCCTTTCTATGGCAGAAGAAATTGATGAATTAGGGCTTCATGAAACTCGTGAGAAAAATATTTTACTTGTTGAATGGCCAGAAAGAAATACAGCTCTTTTAGAACTCGCCACTTTTGCACTCACCTTACACTATAAAGAACATGGGCGTCATGTAACAGTTAGATCAGCGCAACATTCCATTGAATGTTTGCAACAGTCTTTTACAATTCGTACATTTTAAAAAAACATGAACATCATCATTTTTTAATTTGATAATACCTCAGTACTACCTATGAAATCTGAGATGATGGACAACATAAAGAAGGCTTCATGGAGGCACCAACCATGGAAGATGAAACGAAATGCTGACTCTTTTATATAACAATGACATAAATTGCAAAGGACAGCCGTTAATTTATAGAAATTCATCAATTTATTTTAGAGAATCTGATACCTACAATTTTGATTTTAGAGAATAGTATAAGAGAATTTTAAATTGAAGTGATAACCCTTTAGAAGAGCATTATATAACCTGTAGTGAATTGCTTGTCTCTTTCTGCTTAAAAATTGTGAGCTTCAGAAAAGTAATTTGCAAAGTTTTTGCTTAAAATCTCCCTTTATGTGTTGAAAACACTATCTATCTCAATAGTCTTATTTAAGAAGAAATACCTTTAATGAAATTATCATTCACCCAATATTTTTAACGCGCCTATAAGGAAAGAATTGCATATATTCTTCATACAAAGCAATTTTTTATAAAAAATGGTCAATTGAATCATGCATAAAAGCACGAATTCTTAAATTCATTTAAAATTTTGATTTTTATTGTCTTTTCATTATAATATAATGCAAAAAAGAATATTTTAAAAAAGTCAAAAGGAGAGACAAAATTTCTCTCCTTTATAGTGATTATATGTGGAATTAACTAAGCCCATCTTTTATCCATTCAGAAAGACGTCCTTTAGAGGTAGCGCCAACCATATTCGATGAAATATTTCCATTTTTAAACATTAGTAATGTAGGGATAGAACGTACTCCGTATTGGGTAGCCAGTTCCGGATTTTCATCAATATTTACCTTAGCAATTTTAACTTGATTTTGCATTTCTATTGAAATTTCATCCAAAATTGGAGCAATCACTTTGCAAGGGCCACACCATTCTGCCCAAAAATCAACCACAACAGGGGTGGAAGAGGTTAGAACTTCACTTTCGAAATTGTCCTTATCAACTTTTATACACGTCATTGATTTATCCTTTATATTCACCTTTTATAGATTGGTATAATAACAATTCATATCAAGTTATTGCAAAGATAAATTATTAAAGGACTTTTTTATACCAGGGATTGTGCGTTGTGTTTGTTTGAGCGATTTTATGAAAGTAAATAAAGTGTAAAAATGCTTTGCAGGGAAAAGACTAACTTATAAGGCAACTTCACTAAGAAATGCCTCAAGTTTTTCTGGAGGAAGTTTAAAAATTTTGGCTTCTTTACTGTAGATAAGCAGAGCCTGTATATCTTTATCGGGATGAATAGCTTGCAATAATTTTCGATAAAGAGCCATTTGCAACCAATGATGGGAAGCAATAGCAGCTTCATTTTCTGGCGGGGTTCCTGTTTTAAAATCTGCAAAGATAACGCTGTTTTGCGTTATGTAGAGACGGTCAATTTGACCAGAGATTGCTTGTTCTTTTCCACGAATTTTCACAATACCCATTAAGGAGACCTCAGCACGTGAATGCTCAGAGAAAAGGGGTTTGAGATAAACATGATCTAATATTTTCCAAATATGGCAAAGAGCATCTTCTCTTTGGCTCTCATGCCAATGAGAGGCTTTGATATTGAGATAGTTTCGAGCATAATCTCGACGTTTTTGTGGGGGACAATCGGGCAAATACTGTAACAATCGGTGAACGAGATTACCATATTCAATGGAAAAAGCTCTGTTTGTGTTCATGGCTCCTAAAACAGGTGAAGTGGTAAACTGTTTTGGATTTGAGAATAGCTCTGTATCAGCTTCAATGGAAAGGCTCGCCACTGACGGTTTTAACGGTTTTGGGAGCACCGGTTCTGCTGGGACTTTATGGGAGAAAAAGTCTGGTAGAGGTGGAAGTGTTTGGCACTCAACGGAAGAAATTTTTTGGTTTATAGAAGTAGAAGAAGGCGGTGTAATGCAATAACGCCAAGCTGCAATATCTTCCGAAGAATCTTTTATAGCAAGGGCATGCGGTTCGAGGGCTTTTTTTACGAGTTGTAACCATGTATGAGATGGCGTTTTCGGACCTTTATACCCACAAATAAACAAGCGATCTTCAGCGCGTGTCATTCCTACATAAAGAAGACGCCTATATTCTTCTTCTGCACGCTCTTTTAAATATGAAATTGCTTGTTTAGAGAGTTTTGTATTAAACTTTTCATTGGGATGCCAAATAAAGGCTTGTTTTCCGTTCCATTGTGCATTGTTTAAAGGAACTTTAAGCAAGTGAGGCGCATGCTGAGGATGCCAAATCGCACTGCCAGGATCGACTAAAAACACAACAGCAGCCTCTAGTCCTTTTGCAGCATGAACAGTCATAATGCGAATTTCTTCATTACTTTGTTCAAATTCACGTTTAATTTCTGGTTCGCTTGCACTTAATGTTTCTAAAAAAGCTTGTAATCCTGGTAATCCTGTTTTTTGAATAGTGAGCGTATAATCCATAAAAGCATCGAGCACATCATTTGCTTCAGATCCTAAACGGGATAGAATTTTTTGCCGTCCCTTATCATTGTTCAGAATATAGCTATAGAATTCAAAAACCGGTATTTGATCCACTAAAGCACGATAATGGTTTAGCTTCTCAAAAGCATCTTTAAAAGATACCTGCGATGATGTATGCGCACACAGACTTTGCCAAAGAGAGCCGGTGCGGTGTGCGGCAAGCTGATAGAGTTCCTCTTCACTAAAAGCAAAAAGTGGGCTTTTTAAAACACAAGCAAGAGAAAGATCATCTTGTGGCTGTAAAACAAAACGCGCAAGCGCCATTAAATCACGGATACTAATATGTTTGGTAAGCTGTAAACGATCAGCCCCTGCTACGGGAATATTACGGTGTTTAAGAGCACGAGAAAGAGCTGAGACAAATTGATCACGTTTACGGACCAAGATCATAATATCACTTGCACGTATTAAGCGTCCTTTTGCTGGAAGCATTTCGCCTTTTTGTAACCAGTCAGCAATCGTTTCAGCAATTTTTTCTGCTAAACGGACTTCAGGTGTATCTAAATGATTAACAGTTGCATGCCAATCTTGAGGAAACTCACTCGTTTCTTTTGAAATGGCATCCCATATAACAACTTCACCGGGACTGTGAACACGGATAGCTTCATGCACCGTTTTTGTATTGTCTGCCGAAAGTCCTTTATAGTTTTCTGGTGTTTCAAAAACAAGATCAACGCTTTTAAGAACATCTGCTGTAGAGCGAAAAGAATAATGCAGTTGTATTTTTTCAAATTGCTGATTTGTTTGCTGCACTTTTTTTTGAATAATTCGTCCATTTGCAGCAAAATTTTCTGGAGCAGCGCCTTGAAAAGAATAAATAGATTGCTTTTCATCTCCAACGGCAAAAAGAGTGCGTATGTTTGTTCGTTGGCTATACCCTGAAAAAAATTCCTGTGCCAACAGTTGAATAATTTGCCATTGCTCAGGGTTGGTGTCTTGTGCTTCATCAAGTAGAATATGATCAAGTCCCTGATCAAGTTTATAGTGCACCCATTGGCTTGCACCTTTGCGCTGTAACAAATGAAGTGTACGCTCAATAAGGTCATCAAAGTCTAAGAAGCCATTGGACTTTTTTAGATTCTTATAAATTTTGAGATAAATAGTACAGAGCTGAAAAGCAGCCATATTGAGGGTGGCAACCTTTGCGCATTGATATTTTTCTAAAAGAACAGAAAGCTTGTTTTGTTTATCTTCAAGCATTTGTTGAATAAAAGGCCAAATTTCGTCTGATTTTTTATGAGATAAATGTGAAAAATTACGCGGCTCACCTTTTGTTGTAAAATAAACATCAGAAATAATATTGAGAATATTTGTCTCATCATGCACCTTTTCTAATTGGGAAAGTTTTGCCACCATATCCTTAAAGCTTTGATTACCATTGGTTTCACAATGCTTAAGAGCATAAAGAGGAAGGCGCGCTGTTTGTTTAATTTGTTCCAGAAGATATTGATTTGTTTCATTGGGCGCTAAGTTAAAAAGCGCGCGCAATTTTTCTTCTCCATTTTCAGATAAAAGAGAAGATAAAAAATCAGACAATTTATGTTGCTTTTCAACTGCCTCATAGAGCAATTGATTAAAAGTATGTTCGCTAATAACTTGAAGTAACAGCTGCAAAGCAGGTTGTACATCACGACGGGCTAAAAGTTCGCGACGGGATTCTTGTTGTAATTTTTTTCGACCGATATCATCGGGAAGTTCAAAATGCCCTGCAATATTGGCTTCTAACATAAATTGATGTAAGAGAGCTTCACAAAAAGCATGAATCGTTTGAATTTTTAAGCCACCAGGCGTTTCGAGGGCACGCGCAAAGAGTTGCCGTGCATAAGTTAGTTTTTGCGCATTAACAGGTTTTTTTTCAAACCGTGTTAAGGTTTCTTGCAGCTGTGCATCATCGAGCTCATTCCAACTAGAAAGCGTGCGAAAAATTCGTGATTGCATAACAGCAGCAGCAGCTCTTGTATAAGTAAGGCATAAAATACGTGCTGGAGGCGTACCGTTTAAAAGCAAACGGATAACACGTTCACTTAAAACGTGGGTTTTTCCAGATCCAGCATTTGCAGAAACCCACACGTTTTTTTGGGGATGTGTTGCTGTTGCTTGTGCATCAAGAGCGGCTTCAGGAATAGAAAAAAACGTCATGATTACTCTTCTTTATGAAAACCACTTGACCATTCCCACAACCGAGCCAAATGGTCGTAGTCACCTTCATATCGTTTTGACATGGGGACAGCATGTGAGAGATAGCCTTGTTGTGGATTTTGATAATAAGTTATGAGTGCGATAAGATTTTCCCATGCATTTTCAGCAAGATCAACAGCACTTAGATAAGTTTTTCCGTCTTTTTTCTTTAAAAGAATTGATTGGGATTTAATTTCACCTTTTTTGTTAAGGGGAATGTAAAATAAATTTGAGGGTGTAAAATCTTGAAAATCTGGGAAGCCCCCTTGTATGAGTAAAGCTGTTTCTAAAGCCAATTGCGGAAATAATAATTCACGAACTTGTTTTGATGAAGGAGGGGTTCCGGTTTTGAAATCTAGAATTTCAACCGTTTTATCTGGCAAAACATCAAGACGATCAGCGCGTCCTGAAAGGGTTACTCCTGTTGTTCCTATAGGAATTTTTTGTGATACCACTTCCGAATATCGCTCTCGCAGCCCTAAACTTTGTTCCCATTGAATAAAGCGTGGAGCAAGGTTTTCAAAACTATTCCACCAAATTACTTCAATATCGGGTGGAAAATTGAACTTATCAAACTCTTTACGCCCAATAGCAAGCAGTACATTGAGTGCATTTGCAGCATTTGGATTTTTCATTTGTGTGCAAAAAGCTGCAAGAATAGCGTGATAAAGTGTTCCTCGTTCTGAAGCGCTAGGATCATGAATAAGTTCTTTAAGTGGTTTGAGCCTTAAGATTTTTTTGGCATAAATAGCATAGGGATCATATCGCAATGTTTCTATTTCAGTGACTGAAAAATGGCGCGGGCGTATATCAAGAGGTGGAGAAGGGCAAGGACGTTCCACCTCAGAAGTTATGCTTGTATGATCAAGCATCTTTGCCCAATGGCGTAGTATTTCACCTCGTTCACGGATTTGTTCCCAAACCTGTTTTCCTACAACTGTTTCCATGCGTTGTAGCCAGCGTGATGGAATGGAAGGCGTATGATTAACGCGCAATGCGCGACTCATCACCACTTTATCCATTCCCATCGCCCATTGAAAATCATGCGCAGAAAGACCAATACGCTGCTCTGGTGGTTCCAGAGTTAACATCATTTTCATCGGTCGCGATAAAAAAGCATCATTTCGGGTTGATATTGGCCATGACCCTTCATTAAGACCGCCGATGACCACTGTATCAACCGTTTGCAAACGCGATTCCAAAGTACCCCAGATGAATAAACGTGGATGTCCCCCAGGCGAAGGTGCGACGGAACGAGTTGCTATTATGGCAGAAAACATAGCAGGCCATTCGCAAAGATGAAATGTTAATCCGGATTGATCACTGACCAATTCACGTAGAAAATTTGATAAGGCTTGTCCTGCTTCATGTTGATAAAGATGTGCAAGAGAATTATCCTCATTGCGACCAAAATTTTCAAAAACCTCAACAGTTGCTATTGCAGCCTCATTGATGGTGCATTCTTTCTCTTGTTTCATAAGAGATGTTAAAGGTTCAACAGCTGTCCTCAAAAGATGACAAAGGAAACGTGCTTCTTCACATTTCTGCTGATCAAGAGCGTTGATTTCAGAACTATTATGAAAGTATGTTTCAATCCATTTTTCAAGAAATTGATCACACTCGCAAAGATTAATACGCCCTGTATTCCCTCGAAGAACAAAAAGTTCAAAATTTTCTGCCATTTCCCGTAAACGATGACGATTTTGTTGGAGTGTTGTAAGGGGATGTTTAAGAAGAGAAAGAAAAACAATGGGATCATCAGGTTGCAATACATTTTCTAAGATAAGTCGTAAGAGAGTTACAGGCAATGTTTGTGCAAGTGGTATTCCGCCTGAATCATTTGCTTCAATTCCAAATCGCTGTAATTCCACGGCAACACGGCGTGCTAAATTACGGTCATTTGTAATAAGAGCCGCAGTTTTTTGAGGTTCTTCAATAGCTTTGCGTAAGGTAACAGCTATAGCGAGAGCTTCTTCACGTTCATTTATAGCTTCAATAAATGACCAATCTGCACAAAGATTTTCATAATCATCACGGACAATTTGTATCCATTTATCTGTTGTAGAAGCAGGTCGGAGTGCTTCTGATAAAAGAGCCATTCGTTTTTTCTTTGTTATACTTTGTTGGCCAATTTCGCAAACATGATGACGTTGACACTCCATGAGAGTTAGAAGTTTTTTTAAATGATATTGAGGATGGCTAAAAACATTTTCTGCAGGATCAAAAAAATCACAAGCTGTTTTTTCTTTATTGCTTGTGCTTAGTGCATTCCATTGTTCTTCATCCATATGAAGATCAAGGCCAGGAAGAACAACAGCCCCTTTGGGCAGAGAAGCTATAACCTTTAAAAGATGAGAAACTGCGGGCATAGAACCTGACACACCAGCAGCAATGATAGGTTTATCAGGCTGCGTGCATCGCAAAGTCTCTGCATGCATTGTGAGTGCTTGATTACGCCATTCCGCGGGATTGCTTCGTTGCCTTTCGGTCAAGATTTGTGGCCAATTTTGCGTAACAATAGTCAGAAAGTCGAGCGTTATTTGCCACCATTCAGCGACCATATCAGGTGCAATATCTTTAAGTTTCGACCAATCTGCTCCTTCTGTTTCAATTTCGTCCATCAAATGCGCTAAATCCTGAGCAAGCCAAATTGCATCAGCACTATGAGCCGGAATAAGTACATCTTCTGTACCAAACATGGCACGCAGATGCGCAGGTAAATTTTCACGCCATGGGCGAATAAGGCGCGCTAAAAGCAGTAAGCGTTCACTTTTTCCAATGGGTGGATTCAGAGTGCTGGTATGATTTTCAACAAAAAGGAAACTGTCTTCATCGACATCTCCTAGAGCACGAATGGTTGGTAAGAAAGTTGATTGTGTATCGCTTCTTTCAACAAAGGCTAAACGTAAAGCGCGAGCAGCACGACGTGTCGGAACATAAATAAGGCTATCGGCAAGGGCAGTTTGAATGTCTCCATTGGGAGCGAAATTATCAATAAGGGTACCGGAGAGCAGTGCCTCAACAAAGTGAGGCAAAAAAGCCATTCCAGAAGATATAGAAAAGACACGTGGTTTATAAGTCATATGATCTCATATTGGGAATAACAAATTTCATCTTATTGATTATTTGCTTTATTTTGACTGTATACAATTTTCATACAAGAAAAAACTGAAAAGCTCTATTTATACAGGAGATTTTTAGCTGACATTCAAAATACTGAAATATATGACCTTGTCTTAAGCTATTGTGAAAAAATATATCAAAATTTTAAAAGACGTTACAATTACAAATATATTATAACTTATTGAATATTATAAAATAAATTTACCGTATTCTTTATACAGTGCAATCTGAAAGTGTTCTTTACATACTCCTTTTGTTTTCAGAAAAAATAACAATATTCAGATCCCCAACTCAATATGAAAAATCATTATCAACCAAATTGTTACATAAAAAATTCTTCTTTACATTAAAAGCTTACTTGATAATCTTTAAAAGTAGAAAATTTTATCTTAGGAGCTCTTTCTGCTTCATAATTTAATGAAAAATGGTTCTCCGCTAAAAAAACTGGATCACCTTCTAAATCATACGCAATAGCAGAGTGGTGATTGCTGAGAAACTTTTGCAACTCATCTTTGCTCTGCGCTGAAATCCAACGGCATAAATTAAAGCGCGCAGACTCAAAATTCACTGGCAAAGAATATTCTATTTTTAATCGTTCTTTTAAGACATCAATTTGCAAAGCACCAATAACACCAATGAGAGAAGGCGACCCATCATCAGGAATAAACAATTGTACAACCCCTTCTTCAGCCATTTGTTGCAAAGCTTCTTTGAGCTTTTTTGCTTTCATTGGATCGCCTAAACAAACACGACGCAAAATCTCTGGTGCAAAATTTGGTACTCCCTTAAAGAGGATATCTTCTCCTTCAGTCAAAGTATCGCCGATACGCAATGTTCCATGATTAGGGATCCCTACGATATCACCAGCATAGGCTTGATCAGCAATTTGGCGCGAACGCGCAAAGAAAAATTGTGGAGCCGAAAGTGTCATCGGTTTTCCTGTTCGGACCAACTTTGTTTTCATACCACGTTCAAGTGTTCCCGAGCATACCCGAAAAAATGCAATACGATCACGATGATTAGGATCCATATTCGCTTGAATTTTAAAAACAAATCCCGTCATTTTAGGTTCAGTTGCTATGATATTGCGCTGATCTGCACTTTGATCACGAGGACTTTGACCAAAATCAATAAGTGCATTGATCAAATCACGAACACCAAAATTTCGTAAAGCTGAACCAAAATAAACCGGAGTCATATGACCTTCACGGAAAGCTTGAAGATCAAAATTCTTGCAAACACTTTGAGCAAGTTCTACCCCTTCAATAAAAGTGGAACGTTGATATTCAGGGAGTAAATGGACAACCTCTCTGGGATTTGAAACTATTTGCTGTGTTATCTCATCATCTTTTTGACGAAAACGATTATGATGAAGGTCATAGGTACCAACAAAATCTTTACCCGTACCAATTGGCCATGTTATAGGCGCGGTATCAAGAGCAAGCTTTTCTTCAATTTCATCTAAAAGCTCTATAGGATCACGTGCCTCACGATCCATTTTATTGATAAACGTAACAATAGGAATATCCCGCATCCGACATACTTCAAACAATTTCAGTGTTCTTGGCTCAATTCCGCGTGCCCCATCCAATACCATGATAGCACTATCAACAGCTGTGAGAGTGCGATACGTATCATCCGCAAAGTCCTCATGTCCTGGAGTATCTAGGAGATTAAAAATATGATTTTCATATTCAAACGTCATCACCGAAGTCACAACGGAAATACCACGATCACGCTCAATATTCATCCAATCAGAACGGGTTTGAATACGATCTTTTTTGGCTTTTACTTCTCCTGCAAGTTGAATAGCACCACCAAACAATAAAAGCTTTTCTGTTAATGTTGTTTTCCCCGCATCTGGGTGAGCAATAATTGCAAATGTACGGCGTCGCTTTACTTCCTGCACTCTTCGTTCCATTATTCCTCCACAGGACGTGCAAGTGTTTCAGCAATCAGTGCACGCATTTCATTAATCCCATAAAGCGCTATAAATGATCCCCATCGTGGACCTCGCTCTTGTCCAAGAAGGACTTCATACAACATTTGAAAAAAAACATTAGAAACACCAGGCCCACCTTCAGGGCTTTTTTTGCTATGATCTTGATAGCGTTCCGTTAACCTTGCAACATCAAGAAGCATATTTTGTAATATGTTGCCATCAACAGTTTCAGGTAAATGAGCTAATTTTTCATCAATTTGTGCTAATGTTGCTCGTTCGCTATCATCTGGTATACGAAATTTCTTGTTTGGTTTAACAAAAACATCAAAATATTTAATGGCAAACTTCACCAATTGATCAAGTTCTGGATAAGTTTGTGAATTTGCTTCTTTAGCGTAACGAGAAATAAAACCCCAAAGAACTTCTGCATTCTCCGCATTTGAAGCACTTACCAAATTTAAAAGCATCGCAAAGGATACAGGCAAATCAACCTGCGGTGGACAACCATTATGAATATGCCATACAGGATTACTAAGCCGTTCTTGCCAACTTTGACGACCATAAGCAGAAAGATGAGCATAATATTCATCTACAGCTTTAGGAATAACATCAAAATAAAGCCTTTTTGCTGTTTTAGGTTTTGAAAACATATAAAGCCCTAAACTCTCTGTTGGGGCATATGTAAGCCATTCATCAATGGTTAAGCCATTTCCCTTGGATTTGGAAATTTTCTGCCCTTTCTCATCTAAAAAGAGCTCATAGTTGAATCCTTCTGGGGGCTTTCCACCTAATACTTTACAAATTTTAGAAGAAAGATTTGTGGAATCGATAAGGTCTTTTCCGGCCATTTCATAATCAATGCTAAGTGCTGTCCAACGCATTGCCCAATCTACCTTCCACTGACACTTAACTTTGCCCCCCGTAACCTCTGTTTCTATGGTTTCTCCTGTTTCAGGTTCAATATAAGTGACAGTCCCTTTTTCAACATTACGCGCAATCATCGGTACCTGTAATACTTTTCCAGAAAAGGGAGAAATCGGTAGAAAGAGTGAATAGGTCGCTTGCCGTTCTTCACCTAATGTTGGTAAAATAATTGCCATAACCTTGTCATAACAGGCAAGGATTTTCAAAAGTGTTTCATCAAAACGACCGGAATTGTAATAATCCGTAGCACTTGCAAATTCATAATCAAAACCAAAACGATCAAGGAAAGCCCGTAACCGCGCATTATTTGCCGCTCCAAAAGAAGGATAATCATCTCCAAAAGGGTCGGGTACACGGCTCAACGGTTGACCAAGATAATGTTCCATCCTCTCGCGATCAGGCACATTCTCAGGAACCTTGCGCAAACCATCCATATCATCAGAAAAACAAAGTAATTTTGTTTTTACTTTATTCTCCGTGAGAATATGAAATGCATGACGCACCATGGTTGTACGTGCAACTTCCCCAAAAGTTCCAATATGCGGTAAACCAGAAGGGCCATAACCTGTTTCAAATATCACACTGTCTGGATAACCCGTTTTTTCATACCGTTTGATAATCTTACGTGCTTCTTCAAATGGCCAAGTTCTCGATTGAGAAGCTGCATCTTTTAATTCAGGCGTAAGGTTGAGGGTATCACACTGATCACGCATCATTATTTATCCTAAAAATTACACTCTTTCAAAATAGGGTGTATGGTTCTTGAATTTATTCGTCAATAATAGCAAGCAAAAAGATGAAAATTTCTTTATACTCTTAAGTCACTATACAAAAACCGCCCTCGTTATAAACATATTTTGTTCTGATAAAAATCAAAAACATTCAATATTATAAAGCAAAATTGACCTGTTTTGATTATCGAAGCCTTCATTGCTATTATTATCATGGGTTTTGCTTATTATATTTATTAGCGCAGAAGATAAGCTTCTAGTATTGAACGAAAGAACGGTAAAAACCAACAGAAAAATGCTTAAACTAGGCATTTCATACAAAAGCACTGCACCTACTTTACACTTGTCACCGTAATTTTCTATTTCTTTTCTTTATCACCTTGATGACGCATTGCTAATGTACGCAAACGTAGAGCATTTAATTTAATAAAACCAGTTGCATCTCTTTGATCATAAACACCTTGATCATCCTCGAAAGTTACTAACTCACTGGAATAAAGTGATTTCTTACTTTGGCGCCCTTCAATAATTACATTCCCCTTATAAAGCTTTAACGTGACTTCACCTTCAACATGTTCTTGAGATAAATCAATAGCTGCCTGCAACATCTTACGTTCCGGCGAAAACCAAAATCCATAATAAATGAGTTCTGCATAACGTGGCATCAATTCATCTTTTAAATGAGCTGCGCCACGATCTAACGTTAAAGATTCTATAGCTCTGTGAGCCGTCAAAAGAATGGTTCCACCTGGTGTTTCATAAATACCCCGTGATTTCATACCCACAAAGCGATTTTCTACCAAATCTAACCGACCAATACCATTATCGCGCCCATAATGATTTAACTCTGCAAGTAAAGTTGCAGGTGATAAATTTTTTCCATTGATTGAAACAGCATCGCCTTTTTTAAAGCCAAGAGTAATTCTGGTTGCTTGATCTGGAGCATCTTCCGGCGAAAGAGTACGCATATGGACATATTCAGGAGCAGGAAGTGCTGGATCTTCTAAAATCTTTCCTTCTGATGAAGAATGCAATAAATTTACATCCACTGAAAAAGGCGCTTCACCTTGCTTATCCTTTTCTACAGGAATTTGATGAATACGAGCAAATTCAAAGAGATCTGTCCGACTCTTAAAATCCCAATCACGCCATGGAGCAATAATCTTTATATCAGGATTAAGCGCATAAGCGGAAAGCTCAAAGCGTACCTGATCATTGCCTTTTCCTGTTGCTCCATGAGCAATGGCATCTGCCCCTGTTTCCTCAGCAATTTCAATAAGGCGTTTTGAAATAAGTGGACGTGCAATTGATGTTCCTAAAAGATAAGTCCCCTCATAAACGGTATTGGCTCGAAACATCGGAAACACAAAATCACGCACAAATTCTTCGCGCAAATCTTCAATGTAGATCTCTTTAACACCTAGCATTTCAGCTTTACGACGAGCAAGTTCTAGCTCTTCCCCCTGCCCCAAATCTGCTGTAAAAGTTACAACTTCAACACCTAGCGCACTTTGCAACCATTTAAGAATAATTGACGTATCCAATCCACCTGAATAAGCCAAAACAACTTTTCTAATATTTTGCCACTTTTTCATTTTAAAGTTCTATATGAGCTACTTTTTTATTTCTACCCAAAAATCAAAACGATGCAAGAAATATAAAAATAAATTCTTTTTAAGCAACATTAAAAAGACGCAAAAAGCGTAAATAAAGGTGCCTCAAAGTATAAATAGTGAACACTGCTTAAAAATAAAAGGAGATTTACGTGTCATTTCTACCGGAGTGGTCTATTGTTGTACAATTTGCTTTAGCATCGTTGATTTTAGCACTTATTCCAGGACCAGATATGATGCTTTCTGTAGGACGAACCATTACACAAAGCAAAAAAGCTGGAATTATGTGCGCCTTGGGTAGTGCAACAGGGTTTGCCATTCAGGTTACCGCTGTAGCACTTGGCTTATCAGCGCTTATTTTTGCTGCACCACATACTTTTGTTCTTCTGAAAATTGTTGGCGCCTTTTATCTTTTATGGTTTTCCTTTCAAGCTTTACGGAGAAACCCCACTTTTTCCTTTGAACAGACATCTTCTAAATCTCAAAGCGCTAAACGTAACTATCTTGCTGGTATTGGAATTAATCTTCTCAATCCTAAAGTTATACTCTTTAACGCGACATTCTTACCACAATTTATCAATGCGAATGATCCTATGGCAACACAAAAATTGCTCTTTTTAGGACTCTCTTATATTCCTATTTCTTTCCCCATTACAATTGCAATCGTTTTTACAGCGCATAAACTTACCAAAACTCTCAAAAAGAACCCTCTTTATATTCGCTTTCTCGACTGGCTTATTGCTGGTACTTTTACCAGCTTTGCCCTCCATCTCCTTGTGGTTACAAAACATTGATTTATACGTGTAATGTATCGCTTTTAATTTAAATAAAAAAACAAATATTATAAGATTTTTTCATTTCAAACCTGTTTGTTTTGAATAAAACAATACCTTTCCTTTGTACATCACAAGAGAAGCTGGAGTTTTCGTATGGATAAAAACTATCTAAGAAAAGAATAAAAACACCTCTTATAAACCATCTCAAGTACTAAAAGCTGTTACAACATTGGGAGCTGAAAAATAGAATGGTGGTACCAATTTACACCTTTATTAAACATAAAGGTGTAGGAGTACAATACATTCACAGAAGCTTTTTGTTACACTCCTCACAAGCATTATCGTGATATGAAGAGTGTACTAAGAGATACTTAAAAAACATATCAATGGATAACTTAATGGTATTTATATTTTAGATCCTCTGTTTTGCTTGTGATGCGTGATCTTATTTAAGAAAATAATAAACAAAAGCATGAGGCAGTGCACAATCTCCACTTTTTAAAAGATATTACCGTAGATGCTTTTAAAAGACACAAAACCTAATTAATGAGTACGATAATAAGGTAGAAATTAGTTATAATCCTTAAGACCTCATATTCCCTCTAAATTAGGCTTCCTTCTTAATTTCAGAGATTATGCAAACAAGACTATAGACAATATCTTACCCCATTTAGCATATAAACGCTGAAACTGTTCGTCTAGCACTTATCCATCTTAATCTCTGTCTCACATATGCCATCGCATGAGGTTTGGATATTAATTTACAAACAAAAAAGTATAGGCCTCGATATCGCTGAAAATTGCGTTACCTAATGACCAATGGCATTTTCAAGTCGTAAACGTTCAGATTTACGTAAGCGCTCTGAAGCTGATTTAAGCTGTCCACATGCAGCTAAAATATCGCGTCCACGCGGTATCCGAATAGGAGAAGCATAGCCCGCTTGATTAACGACATCAGCAAAACGCTCGATTTGCTCCCAATCAGAACATTGATAATTACTCCCTGGCCACGGATTAAAAGGGATTAAATTAATCTTAGCAGGAATCCCTTTCAATAACTGAATCAATCGCTTAGCATCATCTAAACTATCATTGATATCTTTCAGCATAACATATTCAAATGTGATTCGTTTTGCATTGGAAAGACCAGGATAATTACGGCAAGCCTCCATTAGTAAAGCAAGCGGATATTTTTTATTAATGGGAACAAGCATATCCCTTAGTGTATCGTGTACTGCGTGGAGTGAAATTGCTAACATAACACCAATTTCTTCTCCAGTTCGGATAATTCTAGGAACAACTCCACTAGTTGAAAGCGTAATTCGACGTTTTGATAAAGAAAGTCCATCGCCATCAGAGGCAATCAATAAAGCTTTTTTAACAGCTTCAAAATTATAAAGAGGTTCTCCCATTCCCATCATAACAATATTGGTAATTTTTCGTCCTTCAATGGGAACAATTACTCCATCAGGGGTATTCTTATCAGGAAAATCACCCAAACAATCACGTGCAACCAATAATTGTGCCAAAATTTCTTCTGCGGTCAGATTACGAACAAGCATCTGCGTTCCCGTATGGCAAAAAGAGCAGGTTAACGTACACCCTACTTGCGATGAAAGACATAAAGTACCACGTCCTTCTTCAGGGATATAAACCGTTTCAATTTCAACAGGCCTTCCAGCTCCACGTGCAGGAAAACGTAAGAGCCATTTACGCGTACCATCTTTTGATATTTGTTCTCCAACAATTTCTGGGCGCGCAATGGAGAAATGACACTTAAGTGTTTCTTGCATTGCTTTAGAAATATTCAGCATCTCATCAAAATTTGAAACACCACGCACATAAAGCCAATGCCAAAGCTGACGCACACGCATACGCGTTTGATGCTCTGGTACACCAACTGTCTTTAAAGCTTGCATCATTTCATCTTGCGACAAACCAATTAAAGAGAGCTTAGAACTCTCCTTCACGACCACATTATCTGTTTTTCGTGCAAAACATGAACCAACTGGTCTAAGGTCATAAGAAATGGCCATTGCTTTCCAATTCACATCACTATTTTAGAGTTATCGAAACCTTAATGGCACTTTTGAGCTGCATTTAATGCAGCAGTGACCCCTTTTAAGGAATAAGTATAAGTGGTATGCGTTCCTCGTTTTGATATCGCTTGCACTGTCATATTGCTTCCAGCACGCATAGCAGAAACAAGCTGCTTTTCTAGCTCTGATGACGCCAGCCAAGCTGAGGAATCTTTCGTGAAAAAATCAAAATCCTTACCTCCAATGGTCACTGTCACTCTCGACCCTTCTTGAAGGGTATAACCAGCCATAAACTGCGGTTCAAACGAAATAGGTGAATGAGAACGCTTGGTAACCAAGAAAAAATTATCACCATGATTAACTGTCGTTGGAAGAGCCTTCAAAGGTACCGATAACACATAGCAAATCGTATTTTTGGGCGATTTATAAGAATAGGCTCCCCACGCTTCAAATTGATTTAAACGGCTTGGCGTTTGTGCATATGCCACTCCTGCTGTAACAAAAACCATTACAGATGCAGCAATAACAGTCTTTTCAAACATCTTCATTTAGCTCACTTCTTTAGTCTCTAACAAGATTTTCTTCATTGGAAAAATTCAACAAAAACTCCCCGACATTCATGTGTTATTGTCCTAATTCCTTCAATAAGCGAAATATTTTCAAACTAATCAAAATAGATTTCTACGTTTCATTATGACCTTTTAATCGTTACCAAAAAATAAACTTCTTATTCAATAACCACATTAAAAAATAACATCTTCATTTTACGCTACTTATTTCGTTTTTGTATAAAAAACGATTTCTTTAAGCTATAGAACTTCAAAACGAGATGAAAATATACCATCACACTATTAAGAAATAAACCATACTCTTTATATCACAAGCAATCTGATGCAAAATTTTGAAAATACACCCCGGACTCCCCGCAAAAAAGCTTAATCGCCTTACGAATATCACTTCTCGACTTTATGCATTCAATACATTTATGTTCGCAAAATACTCCACCTTTTACTCATTATAGTGCATTCATATTTCGTATTCAATATCGTCCCGATAACACTTTTTCTCAACCTTCAAAAGACCTTGTAAAAATAATAAAATATTATCAAGGTATTAATAATAAAACATAAAGAATTTAGATTCTATCTCAATAATCACATACAACTTTGTTTCTTTTGATCTTATTTCCCTATATATTTCATCTCCAATTATTAATTTCTAAAATGATTTTAGTAACTTATAATAGCTTAATCGTATTATTTTAATGTATTAGACGATATTTTTCTTTCTGTTATAAAAAACTTCTTAAGAATTCTTTGGGAAAGTCTCCTTATCTTATTTCTAAGTAATTTATAAAAAGAAATATAAAACTTTTTTCTATAGCAGTTCTAACATTACCATTTTTTAAACAATATTTTAATCAATTAAAGACACTTAAATAAATCTTCCTATGCATAAAAACTCTTTCACCCAACCTAAAGGTATAATTTTCATTCTTACCGTACAAAATTGTTCTTTAGCATGAGCTCTATACAACAGCAGACATCTAAATCATATCTATAAAATAGTTGATCTCTCCACTTGTGAAGAAGAAAGCTGGCACCATAACACTATTTTCCAGCTCCCAATGTTTTGCTGCAACCCTCAATACTTGAGACGATTCATAAGAAGCATTTTTACCCCTTTCTTGTACAGTTTTTATCCACACGCTAATTCCGTTTACAACGTGCAAGGAAATGGTTTTGATTGATTCAACATAAACAAGTTTGGAATGAGAGAATTTTACAATATTCGGATCTCTCATCTAACATGCGAAATAGTGAATTATATTTAAAATTAATATCTTGCTATACTGAAGATACAATATATCTCTTATTTCTTCTTGATCATTAAAATATTATCCCTAAACACTCAAACTCAACTTACAAAAAAATTCAATGCACAAATAAACTTTTCTGTTGATTTCTTTCCCGCTTTCAAAGGACGAAGATTCTTAATCCAATCTGGACTGAAAAAGTTTGGATTCTTGTCGAGCGATCTCCTCTTTTCTTCCCACTCATGTGATTCACTTAACTAAAGGCTCTACAGACAAGTCCTGTTTAAAAATATTTACCACGCACTCTAAAAGCACTTAATATATTAAGAAGACTTACAGAATTTATCTCACCATATCTCAAATGATAGTGTTTTTACAGTATAACAGGATAAAAGAATCCACGAACATAATAATTAGATGCTTTAATATACGAGAACAAGAAAGGAAAAGCCCTTCGTTTTTGTTGGTTACTCTTTAAAAAGAAGGTTCAATTAGAAGTAATTTTCTTAAATCTCATGACATAACCTTTTGTTATTAGTCTTAAGATGCAAATTATATTATTTCCTACGCTCTGTAGTGCATACCTCGCAATTTATACGCTCATAATAACTTTTAAGCTGCATTTGATTCTGAAGTTTGAATCAATAAAGCATAAAGCGCATTGGCATTATGCGTACTGCGCAACTTTTGTACAACATCAGTGTGACGCAAAACACGTGCGATCTGTGATAAAGCTTTTAAGTGATCTGCACCAGCATTTTCAGGTGCTAAAAGAAGAAAAACGAGATCTATAGGTTCGTCGTCAAGAGCTTCAAAATCAACAGGACTTTCAAGACGTGCAAATATACCAATGATCCGATTAATATCAGGTAATTTTCCATGAGGAATCGCAATACCTCCACCCAAACCCGTTGAACCAAGCTTCTCGCGTTGTAAAACAACATCAAAAATCACATGCTCACTAAGACCTGTTAGCTTGGAAGCTTTTTCGGCTAAAATTTGCAGAACCTGTTTTTTCGAATTAGCCTTAAGAGCCGGAATGATCGCTTCCGGTGCTATTAACTCACTCAAATTCATACTTTAATTTTCCTCTTACACGCTAAAATGCTCATCAATAAACCTATAAACGCTATAGATACTTAATGTTCTTTCACTTTTCGCAACATCGCATGTGTTTTTACTTTTCAATTTATAATAGGTGATGGCTCAATACATCTCATATCACTTCTAAAACAATAATAAATAGTATTCGGATCATCATTAACGGCATGAGAAACCAAAGAAATGAAGTTGTTCATAAAGTTAATTTCCTTACGACTCTAGAAAAGGCCATTATTCATAAACTTATTAAACTTGTCATAAGAATTGATGTATAATCCGCCATCAGAGTTTTTCTTTCTTTAAACAATGAGCCCTTAAATTAAGATGAAAAGCATACTGAGCAAAATGGACCTTTACTTTGAAAATTACTGTATAGCTTGAACATCGACTTATAACAAGAATATAAAGATTTTTAGAAATTTAATGATTATTTTAAAAGATTTATAGATTTAGCCTGATATCTGTAGCCAAGCTCCTATTTTCAAATAGGCGATATAAACCAATAAAATACGACAACTCCTATTGAATAACCGCAATATATAAACCGGTGCTCCCATCAAAATACCTAAAACAGCATCATCGATATATTTTTTGATTCGACAGAGAAAAATATGATAAATATCTCTTACCTTTCAATAACACACGCATTTATTGAGAGCTTCGTTTATCACTCATTATCACGTTAATCTAGTGATATCTTTATCTATGATACAATTATGAGTAAGCTAAACTTATAAAACAACAAACTAACCTCTAATGATGAAGCCTTTTTCACCACTCAATAACAACATTAAGGTTATAGTCATAAAAGAAGTTTTGGCATAAATAAGGAAATTTTCAGTAATAATGTTTGGTTAAACTTAAATGGAAACTCGTGAAAGCTGTAAAATCAAAGAGAAAACTGATTTCCCAAATAAATTCTGCGTACATCAACGTTGTTGATAATATCGTTAGGACAACCGTGAACTAACACCCGCCCTGTATGAATAATATAAGCGCGATCGACAAGCCCTAATGTCTCACGCACATTATGATCCGTTATTAAAACACCAATGCCACGCCTCGTTAAATGACGAATAAGTTGTTGAATATCGAAAATAGCGATAGGATCAATTCCTGCAAATGGTTCATCAAGTAACATAAAATGGGGACGAGAAGCTAAAGCGCGCGCAATTTCAAGTCGCCGACGTTCACCTCCAGATAACGAAAGTGCAGACATTTTACGTAAATGATCAATTTTAAATTCATGTAAAAGGCTATCTAACTCTTCACGTTGTTTAAGGCGATCTTTTTCAACGACCTCTAAAACAGCTTTAATGTTATTTTCTACTGAAAGACCACGAAAAATAGACGCTTCCTGTGGAAGATATCCAATACCTAAACGCGCACGTCGATACATCGGAAGATGCGTAATATCAAATCCATCAATTTTAATGGATCCTCCATCAGATTTTATAAGCCCTGTCACCATATAAAAACAAGTTGTTTTACCTGCCCCATTGGGCCCTAAAATGCCAACGGCTTCTCCCGTACGAATGCCAAAAGAAACACCATTAACAGTTCGTCTTCCTCGATAAACTTTAATCAAATTACTAGCAATCAAGGTCCCTTTTAAGGGATTTTTTGAAGCTTCACTTTCAAGATTATACCTATCGGTCTGTTTTTTTCTTTTGATTCCAAACATGAAATCTTAATGGCCATTCTTTTGATTTTGTTTTAAAATAATAGAAACACGACCTTTTTTCTTAGGCGTCTCACAACCTTCTAAAAAAGCCTTTCCGCTTTCCATATTTGCCGTTAGTTTGCACCCCGTTGCCACATTGTCACCATCAGTTAACACAACATGATTCCCTGTCAAACTCATCATTTTTGACTTTCCATCAAAAACGCCTTTATCACCCGTAGCAACTTGCGTAGCAATTTTTATATAAACTTTTCCTAAAGCTTCCATTTTTTGTATACTCGACGAACCAAATAAAGAAACAGATGATGCCTTTGTATCTTCCTTGTTTTTATCAATTTCTTTATATGCTTTATCGTAGTAAACAACTAATTCTGCCGTTCTTAAAAGACGTTCACCTTGCACCACTGAAACATCACCCTTAAAAAGCGCTATCCCTTCTTTATCACGTATTTCCAAAGAATCTGCATGAAGTTCTACCGGTTCTTTATCGCTTGATAGACTTATTCCAAAATGGGCCACTTCAGCATATCCTAAAACTGCTCCTCCTCCTAACATTCCCATGCTAAAAGCCAACATCACACCTATCCATCTTTTGTACGATTTCATTATTTCAATTCTTCTGTTTGTATATACACATACTTCTCTTTATAAATATCCTTTAAAGATTTGTATTGATACTGCGTTATTGCTTTTGAAGCACTAAATGCACACCACCATGGAAATATATGTTTTTTCCTTTTTCTCGAATTTGTAAGGCGTTTGCGGCAAGATTCAAACCGGCTTGCTGAATATTAACACGTTGATCTGTTTTTAACTGTCCCTCGGATAAGTTAATACTAGCTGACATAAATTGTACCATCATCCCATCATTCGTCGTAATCGTGAATGGCTTATCCAACTGTAAAAAACCATTAATGTTATCGTAAACCCCCCCTTGTGCGACGAGAAAAACCTGTCGTTGTTGGCCCATAAATGCTCTAGCTGTAATGTTTTGCAACCCAATCATTCCAGCGTGGGTATGATCTTGAAATGCCTTTTCTGCTTTAAGCCAATAAGGTTCATGAGCACGCGTATACCCTTCTAATTTTGGATTGAGCATCGTCAAATTCATCACGCCACTTTCTCCATTATTCAAAGGCATAGAATCAGAAGTAACGGGAACCAAGAAAAACGTAAACCAGCAAAAAACCAGCGCTGAAATCAACGCTAAGAGAGGTAAAAAAATTTTTAATATGCTAATGCGACGCGAATGACGGGATGCTTTTTTTAAAACATCTCCAAAAGATGATTGCGTTGAAAAGGCTTTATAATGATTGTGTACGGACATACTCTCCTGATCTCTTAAATCCTCCGCATTTTTAATCTGTATACCCTTTATAGAAGGTATTTTCAAATTTTGTTTCTTGCAATTTGTTTTTTCTTGATTTTATTTTGCTTTTATCCGTTTATATATTGTAATATGCATGGAGTGCACAATTACAAAATTTTTTTGTGTGAAAGTGAGGCTATTGTGGTAAAATCAGAGCTTGTACAAATTATCGCTCGTCATAACCCGCATCTTTTTCAACGGGATGTGGAGAATATTGTAAACGCTATTTTTGAGGAAATTGCAACAGCACTTGCAAATGGCAATCGCGTTGAACTTCGTGGATTTGGAGCTTTTTCTGTAAAAAGCCGTTCAGCCCGTAATGGACGTAACCCACGAACAGGTGAAGCCGTTTCTGTTGAAGAAAAGTGGATTCCTTTTTTTAAAACTGGCAAGGATTTACGCGACCGTCTTAATCAGTGAGAAACTTATGATAATTAAACGTATTCTTCTAACAAGTATCGGTGTGATTCTCGCAGCGGTTTTGATTGTTTTTATCGTGGCTAATCGTCAAATGGTTCCGTTAACCCTTGATCCTTTTCGAGCAAATCCTGAAAGTTTTACTTATCATGCTCCCCTCTTTATATGGCTCTTTATTTTCTTTGGTTTTGGTGTTTTATTAGGAAATCTGATCGGTTGGTTTTCCTATCACAAATACAAAAAAGCTCTCAAAAAAAGTGAAGCTGAGATTGAAAAATTGAAAACATCTATCACAAATCTTGTGTAATGGTATTTAAATGAAATCTTTTCTCTTTAGTATTTTATATTCAGTACAGAGTTAAAAGCGCTCTTTTTCTTTTTTATACATGTTTTAATTGACTTTAGCTTTTTTGCACTTTTACGAAACATTTAAGAGCTTTATAATATATTTTTATACCTCATATACCATGATACAAAACATGCCCGCACAATGCTTTCAATCCTCCCATAACAATAGATATCCGCAGGAAAAGCTGCCCCTTATTTTAGAAACGGGTATAAGCGAAAACTATGCTCTCATTGATTCTGGTCATGGACAAAAATTAGAACGTTATGGAGCTTACCGCATTATTCGACCAGAAGGTCAAGCACTATGGAAACCCGCTTTACCACAAAAACAATGGGCTGATGTTGATGCTATTTTCACAGGAAACCTTGATGAAGAAGGGGTTGGGCGTTGGCATTTTCCTAAAAAGCCACTTGATGAAACATGGGCTCTTGCTTGGAATGGATTGTCTTTTCTAGGCCGTTTTACTTCCTTTCGTCATGTGGGGGTTTTTCCTGAACAAGATGCCCATTGGCGCTCTATGGAAGAACAAATTGTTAAAGCCGAACGCCCTATAAAATTGTTGAATCTTTTTGGCTATACAGGTATTGCCTCTTTGATTGGAGCACGAGCGGGTGCGAATGTTACCCATGTTGATGCTTCTAAAAAAGCCATTGCGTGGGCAAAAGCTAATCAAGAAAGAGCAGGATTACCAGATCATTCTATTCGCTGGATTTGCGATGATGCTATGAAATTTGTCGAGCGTGAACTGCGTCGTAAGAAAAGCTATGATATGATTCTTCTTGATCCCCCTGCTTATGGGCGTGGACCCCATGGTGAAATTTGGCAACTGTTTGATCATTTACCCGCTATGATCACAAATTGTCGTAAACTTCTCTCTGATAAACCGCTCTCTGTTGTCCTTACGGCTTATTCTATTCGTGCTTCTTTCTTTGCACTTCATGCTTTAATGCGTGATGCATTTGTAAATCTTGGTGGTACGGTCGAATCAGGAGAACTCATTTTGCGTGAAGAAGTTGCAGGACGTGCTCTTTCTACTTCTCTTTTTAGCCGTTGGATTGCTTGAATATGTGTAGACCCAAAACTGGTAGAGTGAAAGAAATTACCTCTCTTAGCAACCCCATCATAAAAAATCTTAAAGCACTTAGCCAAAAGAAAAACCGTAATAGAGAAGGTCTTTTCATGGCAGAAGGATTGAAATTGGTCATTGATGCTCTCAATCTTGGCTGGACAATACAGACGCTTATTTTTTCTAAAAGTGAAATCGGTAATGCTACTATCGAAAATACTGCCGCACGTGCTGTAGCCAACGGTGGTTTTGTTATTAAAGCCTCACAAAAGGTTATGGAATCACTTACCCGACGCGATAATCCACAAACAGTTATTGGTATTTTCAAGCAAAAATGGCACTCTTTTGAAATGATAAAAGGGCAGATTAAAGATGTTTACATCGCGCTTGATCGTGTACGTGATCCTGGAAACCTTGGTACCATTATTCGAACCGCTGATGCTGTAGGTGCTAAAGGTGTTATTTTAATTGGCGAGACAACAGACCCTTTCTCGCCTGAAACAGTCCGCGCAACCATGGGATCTATTTTCTCTGTACCACTTTATCGTTTTGATGAAAACGGCTTTTTAAACTGGTCTTCTCACTTTAAAGGTATGATTGTTGGAACACACCTCAAAGGTTCTCTGGATTATCGCACACTTGACTTCAAAAATGGCCCTATTATCCTTTTAATGGGGAATGAAAAACAGGGATTATCAGATCTTCTTACGAATCGGTGTGATAAACTTACGCGTATTCCACAAAGCGGACGAGCAGACTCGCTTAATCTAGCTGTAGCAACAGCTGTTATGCTTTATGAAATCCGTCGCCCCTATTTAATACTGGAACCATGTGAGGAAAAACATGATTCGTAAATCACTCCCTTTTCTTCTCTTGGGCTTGGCTTTTACAGTAGTACTTGATCAAGCTGTCAAATACTGGGTTATGCACAATATGCCTTTAGGAACAGAAATTTCGCTTATTCCTTTTCTTTCCCTTTATCATGTGCGCAATTCTGGCATTGCATTTTCGTTTTTTTCTTCCTTTTCTCAGTGGGGAATCATCGCCATCACGATCATTGTGATTATCTTTCTTCTATGGTTATGGAAAAATACTGAATATAATAAGTCTTTAATGTGCTTTGGCCTTATTCTTATTATTGGGGGAGCCATCGGCAATCTCATTGATCGTATTCGCTTTCATCATGTCACTGATTATATACTTTTTCATATTGATGATATTTTTTATTTTGCTATTTTCAACCTTGCAGATAGTTTTATCACTCTCGGTGTTATTGCCATCCTTATTGAAGAATTGCGTACTTGGATGAAAGCAAGGCGTCATTCCAATAGTACATCTTCTCATTGATATGTTCAGTGCCTTAGAAAACAGAGATTATTGACCGTCACAAGTCTGATTACGCATTGATTTCTCTTAATCAATTCTTGTTGCTCGTCATTTCACGTGTTTCTCTTCATGGGACTATAAGATCTTACTTTCTTTTAAACTTTACATTTCTACACTTAGTTAGTGCAAAAGAAATGAACTCAAATAGAATCAATATTTTTTATCCATGTGTCCTACATCACAATTTTTGAGGAGACATTTCACAGCATTTGAAGTTCTGTTTATTTGATTAGAACAATTGATTTTCGTACGTTTTTTAGTTTTTACAGATATCGCTTTTACAGAGCCTTTCTTAAGTGCTTCGTTTAAAAACTTTCCTTTTTTATTTTATATATTGTTTAATAAAAAACATTTTTTCAACTATTTTCAATGGTGTCTTGTTAAAGCAACATATTGATTATAAATATAAATTACCGTTTTTCATATTGAATAAAAGCCCTTACTATCCTAAATCTCTTTTATTTGGAATCTGTTCATGTTGAATCCATTAAAACAATGTCTCTTGCAAGACACAAGTCAATAATCTTGATTGATTTAATATGAACAGATTTTCAACCAGAGAATCTTGCGATATTCGGAGTATCATTTAGCATTCAAAAAGACAATTTATCATTATACATCAATATATTATATAAAAATCCAATTCAATAGCTCTTATAACCGTGCAAAACAGATGCAATATTGGAGGTTGAAAATAGTGTGATGATACTTGCCGCTCTTCTCATAAACGCAAAAATAGTGAATATTTTATAAGGGATTGTATTACATAGTTTCTGTGAAAATAGAAAAGTTTTTAAGTATAGTCTTTTTATCTTGCAAAAATATGGCAAAAAATGGAAATATTTTTTATTAAAATGAACTATTTCCTTACCAATTTGTAAGGTTCCTTCTTCATATAAATCTCTTGTAATTTTTAAATAAATCTCCATAATAAGAGCATATATGCTGGAATTCTGTCAGTGATTCTTAAGGGTTTTTGTATTTGCCCAATTAAGGCTTATACCAAGCTTATCTGTGTAATGACAGAGACACCTTTAAAGCCCTATACCTGACAGAACATATGCTAAAGGATTTTATATTATGGCTAATTTAAAAGATTTACGTTCGGCACCTGCTTCTCATGCCGATGCATCAATTGATCAGGGATTACGCGACTATATGTTGGGTGTCTACAATGCAATGGCCATTGGTTTGCTTATTACAGCTGCTGCCGCTTATGCAATTGTATCATTAGCAACGACAACAGATATGAGCCAAGCAGCAGCTCAAATCAATAGCAGTGTTTATCTAACACCATTTGGAGTAACATTTTATACATCGCCATTCTCTTATATTGTTATGTTTGCACCACTCATAGCAGTCTTATTTCTCAGTTTTAAAATTAATACATTGAGCACAAATGCTGCTCGTAGTCTCTTTTTTGGTTATGCTGCTCTGGTTGGTCTTTCACTGTCTTCAATCGTTTTGCGCTATACGACAGAAAGTGTTGTGCAAACCTTTGTCATTTCCGCCGCAACTTTTGGAGCTCTTTCACTTTATGGATACACAACAAAGCGTGATCTCACAGCAATCGGTTCATTCTTATTCATTGGATTGATCGGCTTGTTGCTTTCCATGATTGTGAACATTTTTCTTGGATCAAGCGCTTTGCAGTTTGCTATTTCTGTGATTGGTGTTTTTATCTTTGCTGGTTTAACAGCCTACGATACCCAGAGCATTAAGTTGATGTATTATGAAGGAGATGAAAGCGATACCAGAGGACGTAAAGTTATTATGGGCGCGCTGAATCTTTATCTTGATTTCATCAATATGTTTGTCTTCTTGCTACAGTTTCTTGGCTCAAACCGTGATTGATTGCAAAAATCATTACTTAATTAAAGAACCTTGTTTCTAAAAGAAACAAGGTTCTTTTGTTTTTAGTGTAAATCTTTACCCTCTGCTTCTTAGAAACTATTCTTTTCGCAAAATGACAAAAATCCCTTATAAGCAAAAATTCCCTTGGTTTACCGGTTTTATCCAACAAAAACTCCATAGCTCCTTTTTAAATACAATTCACAGCCGCTCTCATCATCAATCAAACATCGTCAATCAAAATAGTAATTATGATCTGACCGTTGCTTCCTATAATGTGCATAAATGTGTAGGTGTTGATAAAGTTTTTAATCCTACAAGAATTGTCCGTGTTATTACTGAATTACAAGTTGATATCCTTGCTCTTCAAGAAGCAGATAAACGTTTTGGGGAACGCATCGGTTTGATTAATCTTCAGCTATTAAAAGCTGAAACCGGTTTGATTCCTGTACCTCTTAATACTATGTCACCTCATGGCCATGGTTGGCATGGGAATGCTCTTTTTTTGCGAAAGGGATATGTACGTGATACTTTACAAGTCACTCTTCCTAGTATTGAACCACGTGGGGCTGTAATTGTAGAGTTGGAAATGGCAGCAGGCCCTATTCGTATTATTGCGGCTCATTTTGGCTTATTACGTTACTCTCGTAAACAACAAACAAAAATGCTCCTTGAAATTTTCCAAAAACGCCCCCTTATGCCTACACTCCTCATAGGAGATTTTAATGAATGGCGAATGGGAAAAGGCTCATCTTTAAATCATTTTTCTCCCTATTTTGATAGCACTTTTGAAGTTGTACCAAGCTTTCCCTCTCGTTTTCCTTTGTTAGCCCTTGATAGAGTTTTTTCTTTTCCCCACCAATTGGTAACAAGTATTGAAAATCATTATTCACCACTTGCACGCATTGCTTCAGATCATTTGCCTATCAAAGCCTATCTTAATCTTTCCAACGCAATCAATATTCTTAAAAATAAATAAAAAAATTAATGTGCCTCATCCCAATTTTGAGCCGTCATAACTTTTACTTCAAGCGGTACAGATAAAGATAGAACCGGTATTGTAGCATTTTCCATAACATTTTTAACAACAGTCATGGTTTTTTTACTTTCTTCTTCTGGTACTTCAAAAATCAGTTCATCATGAACTTGCAGCAACATTTTTGCTGATAGTTTTTCTGCTTTTAAAGCATCTTCCATATGTATCATAGCGCGGCGAATAATATCGGCCGCAGAACCTTGAATTGGAGCATTGATAGCTGCCCGCTCATTAAGAGAACGAATTTTTACATTCTTTGCTTTTATTTCTGGATAATGGATACGACGTCCAAAAATTGTTTCTACATAACCATTTTCACGTGCAAAGATTTTGGTCTTCTCCATATAATCTTTAATTCCTGGAAATCTTTCAAAATACAGTTGAATATAACGACCCGCTTCTTGGCGTGAAATTCCCAATTGATTGGCTAATCCAAAAGCTGAAATACCATAAATAATACCAAAATTAATCGCTTTTGCACGCCGTCGTATATCTGAATGCATTCCTTCTATCGCAACACCAAACATTTGTGATGCCGTTATAGCGTGAATATCATGCCCTTTAGCAAAAGCTTCTTTTAATGCTTTTATATCCGCAATATGTGCAAGAATGCGCAACTCAATCTGACTATAATCAGCAGAAAGTAACACATGTCCTTTGGGAGCAATAAAAGCTGTTCGAATTTTACGTCCTTCAGCAGTTCGCACTGGAATATTTTGCAAATTTGGCTCTGATGATGATAACCGACCTGTTGATGTTATTGCCAAAGAATAATTCGTGTGAACTCGCCCTGTTTTTGAAAAAATATAAGAAGGCAAGGCATCTGTATAGGTAGATTTTAGCTTTGAAAGTTGACGCCACTCAATAATTTTACGCGGTAAAATATGACCTTCAGCAGCCAACTCTTCTAAGGTCTGTGCAGAAGTTGACCATTGTCCACCCTTTGTTTTAGTGCCTCCAGGCAATCCCATTTTGCCAAAAAGGATATCCCCTAATTGCTTTGGCGAAGCAAGATTAAACTTTTCATCAGCTTGTTTGTAAATTTCCTCTTCTAGAATCAAAGCAGCTTGTGCCAACTCTCCTGAAAGACGCAATAAAATCTGCCTATCAATAAGAATCCCCCGTTCTTCCATTCTTGCAAGAACTTCTACAAGAGGTCGATCAAGACGCTCATAAATTTTTGTCATTCCACGAGCAACAAGTTGCGGTTTCAATACTTGCCAAAGACGTAGCTTTATATCAGCATCTTCCGCCGCATAAAGGGTTGCTTGTTTTAAATCTACTTGTGCAAAAGAAGTAATTTTTTTCCCGTTATGCGTTAAATCTTTATAGGCAATTGGTTTATGCTCAAGCCAACGTTCAGACAAATCATCCATATTATGGGTTAACATTCCAGCATCAAAAGCATATGATAAAAGCATGGTGTCGTCAAAAGAGCTTATCATAATGTCGTATTGCTTCATCACCAACCAATCATATTTTATATTATGACCAATTTTTAACACCGCTGAATCTTCTAATATCGGTTTTAAAAGTGCTAAAGCTTTTCGAGCCCCAATCTGTGAAGCAATGCGCCCGCCCCTCAAAAGGTCCTTTTCTCCTTCATCAAAATGTTCAAGAGGTATATAAGCTGCTTTTTCCGGCTGTAATGCGAGTGAAAAACCAACAAGCTTTGCTTGCATCGGATCAAGAGATGTTGTTTTAGTATCAAAAGCGAAAAAACCCTGCTCTTGTGCTTGTGATAACCAGTCTTTTAAAATTTCCTCATCAAGAATTGTTGTATAAGCATCTCTTGTAATTTTTTGAGTCAGCGCTTGATCTTTACGTTCTTGTGCAAAAACTTGTGGAGAATTTTCAGAAAAATTATGAAGGGATGCGCGCTCAGTATTCTTGATATCAGAATCATGCCTGATATCAGAATCATTCCTGGGGCTTAGTTTTTCCCATTCAACATTTATATCAAGTGCGTCAATAACAGCTGCATCGCATGTTGTTGCCTCTGCCACGCGACGCGTTAATGTTGAAAACTCCATCGCTTTCAAAAAAGCAATTAAACGTGGACCATCTTGTGGCTCCAAAATAAAATCATCTAAATCATTATCTATAGGAACATCTGTTTTAAGCCTGACAAGTTCACGAGATATTTTAACTTGTTCTCTATAAGCTTGAATGTTTTCACGTCGTTTTGTTTGTTTAATTTCTGTTACGTTTTGCAATAAAAGATCAAGAGAACCAAATTCATTTAACAACTGAGCTGCAGTTTTTGGACCAATGCCTGGAATACCCGGTACATTATCCGTTGAATCTCCAATTAATGCTTGTAAATCAATCATTTTTTCAGGCGCAACACCCCATTTTTCTATAACTTCTGAGATACCTATATGCTTATCTTTCATTCCATCATACAAAGATACATGCGTATTTACGAGTTGCATAAGATCCTTATCAGAAGAAATAATGGTTGTTTTTGCCCCAACCTTTGTTGCCAACTTTGCATAGGTAGCAATTAAATCATCCGCTTCAAAGCCTTCCTTTTCAATACAAGGCAAATTAAAAGCCTTCGTTGCTTGGCGTATTAGCGCGAATTGAGGAATTAGATCTTCAGGAGGTTCAACGCGATTCGCTTTATATTCAGGATAAATTTGTTTCCGAAAAGTATCAGATGAATAATCAAAAATAACAGCAAAATGTGTTGGAACAACACCCGTAGCTGTATTACGAGCATCACAAAGTAATTTCCATAACATATTGCAAAAACCAGCTACTGCTCCTACAGGAAGTCCATCCTTTTTACGTTTTAAAGGCGGCAAAGCATAATAAGCACGAAAAATATAGCCTGATCCGTCAACCAAAAAAAGATGATCTGTTGCTTTCATGACAATTTTTTCTCCATTTCAGCTAAAAAAACAAATTACCCTTATATATTTTTTCACTTTGCCTCTAAAAAGCCATTTTTTCTCTTCATAAGACGTGAAGTCGTTGCACTTTATATTAAGTACCTAGAGCTTTTCTTTGCTGTTACAGGATTAATAGCTTTCATTTTGCTCCTCCTATGATAGCTGAGGTACGATGTAGCGACAGGGTCGTTGTGGTGTTCCCCTCCCCACAACGACCGTTTTTTTTGACATCGATATTCTTTAATTTCAATCGTGACTCTTTTAGATAAAAGATGATGTTATTCATGAATTTTGAAGTTATTCCACAGAGCTTTTTCACCCATTTTGTAGATAAAATCAGCGTGTAACTTTTTTTCTTGCATACTCAATCTTGAAGGTAAAGCCTGCGGGCGAATTTTAACGGCATAAGATGTATCTTTATCGTTCTGGATATGTTCATCAATACCCCTTCTGTTATCAAAACCCAATACACCTTGCTTTCCACCGATGAGCTCAATATAAACATCGGCTAGAATCTCTGCATCAAGCAAAGCACCATGAAGAACACGATGGCTGTTATCAATTCCAAAACGTTTGCATAAAATATCAAGAGAATTAGGACCCATAGGAAATTTACGCCGCGCCATAGCCAATGTATCAAGAATATTATCAACACTGATAAGCGGTTTGTTGACGCGTTTTAATTCTGCATTAATAAAACCAATATCAAAACTCGCATTATGCGCAATCATTGTCGCGTCTTTGATAAATTCCAAAAATTCATCAACAATATCACTAAAACTTTTCTCGTTTTTCAAGCGTTCATTGGTTAATCCGTGAATTGCTACAACTTCATCAGGAATAATAACGCCTTCAGGGTTTAAATAAACATGAAATTGGCGTCCTGTGAGATAACGATCAACCATTTCTACACAACCAATTTCGATTATGCGATCTTTCTCTTTATCTAAACCTGTTGTTTCTGTATCAAAAATAATTTCACGCATAATTTTAATTCTTTAGCAATTTTTTTATCACATCAAAAACCTGTTGACGTGTATTCTCTAAATCTTTCCCTGTATCAATAATAAAATCAGCGCGTTCTCGTTTTTTTTCATCTGGCATTTGTTGAGCGTTGATAAAGGCAAATTTTTTCTCATTCATACCTTGGCGAATCATTACACGTTCTTTTTGTATTTCTGGTGGAGCAGAAACAACAATAACGCTATCCACACGACTTTCACCATTTTTTTCAAACAGAAGTGGAATATCAAGAATAACTAATTTTTTCCCTTGTTCACGCGCTATATCAATAAATTCCCTTTCTTTTTCTTGCACCAAAGGGTGAATTATTTTTTCTAATGTTTGTAATTTTTCTTTATCATCAATCAAAATTTCAGAAAGTTTCAAACGGTTAACTTCTCCGTTTTCAACAACACCTGGAAAAATACGCTCTATGAATGACAAAGCTGGCTCACTTTTATAAAGCTGTTGTACTGCTTCATCAGCACTAAAAACAGAAATACCCGCTTGCTTGAAAAAATCAGCAACTGTTGATTTTCCCATAGCAATTGATCCCGTTAATCCTATGATCTTCATTCTCTTTTTTCACTCATATCCTCTAAAATAGCTGTCCGTAACGCTTTTGTTACCTGTGGTCTTATTCCGAACCACTGTTCAAACCCTATAACAGCCTGATGTAGAAGCATCCCAAGTCCATCAACCGTCTTGAGATCACAAGCCTTTGCCTGTTGTAAAAAAGGAGTTATCAATGGTGTATAAATAATATCTGTTACTAATGCCGTTTTTTTTGCTTTATGAAAATCGCAAAAAAAAGAATCACTTTTTTCTTCTGGACTTTTTATGCCAATAGAGGTTGTATTAACAATCAAATCAGCTTGATGAAGTATTTCATGGATTTTATGCCAATCGTAAACTTTAATGATTTTTCCAAAATGCTGAGCTAAATTATCAGCACGTTGTTTTGTACGGTTAATTAAATAAATCTGTTCAAATCCGCGTCTTTTTAAGGCATATATGATAGCGCGTGCGGCACCACCTGCTCCAAAAACAAGAGCTGTTTCCCCTCCCCAATCAGATACAAAATCATCAAGATTAGCGCTAAAACCATAGGCATCACTATTCGTGGCACAAAGCTTATCTCCTTCATACCAAAGTGTATTAACAGCACCAATCATTGTTGCTCTCTCATCTTTATAATCTGCTAAACGAAAAGCTTCCTGTTTATAAGGCAAAGTAACATTTCCTCCACAAAAGCCTATTTTTTGTAAAGACGCAATAAAATGACTGAACTCTTCAGATGTTACTTCTTGTGCAAGATATTCTCCTTGTAAACCATATTGTTTAAGCCAAAAATTGTGAATTCTTGGCGATTTTGAATGATGAATTGGAGAACCAACAACAAAAGCACGCGGATAATTTGTTTTTTTTATTGTTAAGTCAACCATCAATAATTCCTAAGTGGCGCAGTTTTATGAGTAGAGGCAGCAAAGGTAAACCAACAATGGTAAAAAAATCTCCTTCAATTTTTTCAAAGAGATGAATTCCTTCTCCTTCAATTTGATATACTCCCACGCTGTTTAAAACATCTTTTCCTACGCGTGCTAAATAACGTTCAATAAATTCTGATGAGAGTAAACGGACGGACATATGTGCACTAAAAGCTTCAACCCAAATTTTTTGACCATTTTTAAATAAAGCTACCGCACTATGAAGAGAATGGGTTTTTCCTGATAATTCACATAAACGTTGATGTGCTTCTTTAATATTTGTTGCTTTGTGAAAAACTTGACCTTCAAAATCAAGAACTTGATCACAACCAATAACGAAAGCATCAGGAAAACGATCTGAAACATTTTTTGCTTTTGCGCTCGCAAGAAAACAGCTGAGTTCTTTAGGTGTTTTTTCTTTTGCTTTTTTTTCTACTTCTCTTTCATCAAAAGAAGCTCCTTCAATGGAAAAATTTAAGCCTGCTTTTTTTAATAATTTTGCACGATAAAAACTAAGAGATGCTAATATTAAAGTATCTGCGTTCATGAGAATTTTCTCTCATTTCCTTCACGAAATCGTGATAACAGTTCAAATATTGCAGCAGCAGTTTCTTCAATAGAACGTCTTGTGACATCAATAATAGGCCAACCAAAACGTTCGCAAATGCGTTTTGCATGGATTAATTCTTCAGCTATGTTGATACGATTAGTATAATTATCAAGAGCAAAACCTTCTCCTAAATCTCTATTTTGACGAATATGTGAGATTCTTTCAGCTGAAGCAATTAAACCAATAATTAAAGAATTTTTTGCCTCTAAAAGGGATTCTGGCAAATCAATATTAGGAATAAGAGGAATATTAGCCGTCTTTATTCCGCGATTTGCTAAATAGATGCTTGTTGGTGTTTTAGAGGTTCTTGAAATTCCCACAAGGATCACATCTGCTTCGGATAAGCTACTGGAAGACTGTCCATCATCATGCTCTATTGTAAAATCCAGTGCCTCAATACGGCGAAAATAATCTGCATTAAGATCATGTTGTGCGCTCGCACGTAAATGTGTTGGCATTCCAAGGTAAGACTGAAAAGCATTTAAAACAGGATGCAATATATCAATACAGGGAACTTCTATTTTTTTGCATTTTTTTTGAAGGAGTAGTTTAAGTTCTTCATCAATCATTGTGTAAAGAACAATACCTGGCTCTTGTTGTATTTCATCAAGAGCTTTCTGTAACTGTATTCTATTACGAATCATAGGATAGATATGCTCTGTTGCCTGAATCATTGCATATTGCGATGCTACAGCTCTTCCAACAGAAATTAATGTTTCTCCTGTTGCATCAGAAAGCATGTGTAAATGAAAGAATTTTTTTTCTTTTGTCACAAAAATTTTAACTCCTTGTTAAGACATGTGTATATATCCTCACCGTTTTTTATAAAACTAAAATTTATGAAAAATTCTCCTTTTTTATGCACAAATTAAATGCTTGTGATAATTTAATCCCTCTTATAAAAAAAGAGGGGATAATATCTTTAAGATAGTGATATTTTTATTCTTTTTTCAGTTCCTTTTGTGGATAAAATTGAGGATAAATAATAATCCACACTAAACACAGTTATAAATAAGAATAATCCTTTCTTTAATATAAATTTATTAATATAAATTTCTGTAAAAAATACTTTTGAATAGCATTTCATTAATGCTATAATCCTAACTCACATTTTTGTTATTAAAATAATTAAATACTATTTGGATTTTATATTTTTTCAAGTTTTTCATATAATTACTTAATATTACAGGAACAAATTTCATATAAATGGTACTTGCAGATTAAAAAAATTGAGTGTAGGATATTTTTTCTTAATAATATTTCACTCATAAATTTCCATAAATTATTTAGAACAATCTTCTCCTTAATTACAAAGAGCATATTTCATGCAAAAAATGAAACTACAAGAACTTAAAAGCAAAAATCCCGTTGAGCTTGTTTCTTTTGCTGAAACATTAGAAGTTGAAAATGCCTCCCTTATGCGCAAACAAGAATTAATGTTTGCTATCTTGAAAAAACTTGCTCTACAAGATGTTGAAATTATAGGAGAAGGTGTTGTTGAAGTTTTACAAGACGGATTTGGATTTTTGAGATCTGCTGATGCTAATTATCTTCCTGGTCCTGATGATATTTATCTTTCACCTGCACAAATACAGTCGTTTTCTTTAAAAACAGGCGATACAATTGAAGGTCCCATACGCAGTCCAAAAGAGGGAGAACGTTATTTTGCTCTCCTTAAAATTAATACAATTAATTTCGAAAAACCTGAAAAGATTCGTTATAAAATCCACTTTGATAATCTTACTCCTCTTTATTCAAATGAACGTTTCCAAATGGAAATACAAGATCCTACAGAGAAAGATATGTCATCACGCGTGATTGATTTGATATCTCCATTGGGAAAAGGACAAAGAGGGTTAATTGTAGCTCCTCCTCGGACGGGAAAAACAGTTTTACTTCAAAATATTGCTCATTCTATTACCACTAATCATCCTGAATGTTATCTCATTGTTCTTTTAATTGATGAACGACCAGAAGAAGTTACTGATATGCAGCGTTCAGTAAAAGGAGAAGTGGTTTCTTCTACTTTTGATGAACCTGCAATACGTCACGTACAAGTGGCAGAAATGGTTATTGAAAAAGCCAAACGTCTTGTTGAATATGGGCGTGATGTTGTTATTCTTCTCGATTCTATTACACGTCTTGGGCGTGCATATAATACAGTTGTTCCTTCTTCGGGTAAAGTTTTAACAGGTGGTGTGGATGCAAATGCCCTCCAGCGTCCAAAGCGTTTTTTTGGTGCAGCACGTAATATTGAAGAAGGCGGATCTTTAACCATTATTGCAACGGCTTTGATTGATACAGGAAGTCGTATGGATGAGGTTATTTTTGAAGAATTTAAAGGAACAGGTAATTCGGAAATTGTTCTTGATCGAAAAGTTGCTGATAAACGTATTTTCCCTGCTATGGATATTTTAAAGTCAGGAACGCGTAAGGAAGAACTTCTGGTAGAACGACAAGATTTACACAAAATTTTTGTTCTTCGTCGTATTTTAGCATCTATGAATGTAACAGATGCAATTGAATTTTTGATTGATAAATTAAAGCAAACAAAAAACAATAGTGAATTTTTTGATTCAATGAATACGTAGAGTCATTAAAGTTTTTATTAGGATAAAACCTGTGGATACAATCTTTGCTGTTTCGAGTGGATTGTTACCTTCAGGGGTTGCAGTCATTCGGCTTTCTGGTCCTCATGTTGTGGATATAGTTAAAACGCTTTGTGGTCGTTTACCTAAAGCACGTTTTATGCATTATGGAAATCTTACTGCTCGTGATGGTAGTTTTTTAGATTCTGGTTTAACTGTTTTTTTTCCTGCTCCTCATAGTTTTACGGGGGAAGATTGTGCAGAATTCCATTTACATGGAGGAAAAGCAGTCGTTAATCGTTTTCTCGATGAATTGTCGACATTTTCTGGATGCCGTATTGCAGAAGCAGGTGAATTTTCACGTCGTGCTTTTATGGAAGGAAAATTAGATCTTGTTCAAGCAGAAGGTCTTGCTGATTTAATAGAAGCAGAAACGGAAAGCCAACGGCGTTTAGCTGTTATGGGTACAAGTGGACATTTAACGACGCTTTATCGTGATTGGCGTCATAAGCTTATGAAGGCGCGTGCTTTTATTGAGGCAGAACTTGATTTTGTTGATGAAGCAGATATTCCCAACGCAATATCTGATAAAGTTTGGAAAGATGTTCAGGATCTTTGTACTTCTATTCGGGAATATATTACTGAAGGAGAACGTGCGAGTATTTTACGTGATGGATTAAAAATTGTTATTGCTGGTGCTCCAAATTCTGGAAAATCAAGCATTATGAATCGTCTTTCAGGAAGATCTGTTGCTATTGTAACGGAAGAAGCAGGAACAACCCGTGATGCTTTAGAAATGAGAATTATTCTTGGTGGTTTACCTATTTTTTTAACCGATACTGCTGGTTTTAGAAAAACAGAAAATAAAATAGAACAGATGGGAATAGAAATTGCTAAACAGCATGTTAGGGAAGCTGATTTGGTTATTTTGGTTTATGATATAGGAAATCCTAAGCAAGTTGATTTACCAGAAACATCGGCTGAAATATGGTGTGTTGGCAATAAGCTTGATCTTTATGAAAAAAATGATCAGCGTTGGTCTATACAATTTTCCGCATTAACTGGTTTAAATTTTGATTATTTTATAAAAGAACTTGAATCATTTTGTCATTATCGTGCTTCTAAAATTGGAAATATTGTTCCAGCACGTAAAAGGCAACTTCAATTATTAAAGCAGGCTGTTAAAGAGATTGAATTTTCTCTTAATTATCATTCTCTTGATCTCAGTTTACGTGCAGAACATCTCCGTTGTGCAAGTGATTTTCTTGGGAAAATTACAGGGGATATTGATGTTGAAGATTTGCTTGATATTATTTTTTCAGAATTTTGTGTTGGTAAATAATGATTCACGTGAAACATTGATTATTTCATAGACAGATTATAAGGATTATGTAATTTATATCCTGTTTCACGTGAAACCTTAGAATATTTTCTACGGAATTAATTAAATGCAATCATATGATGTTGTTATTGTTGGTGGTGGTCATGCTGGCTGTGAAGCGGCTTCAGCTTCAGCACGTGTAGGAGCCAAAACAGCGCTTGTTACACATAAAATATCAGCACTGGGAACAATGTCGTGTAATCCTGCTATTGGTGGACTTGGAAAAGGGCATTTAGTTCGTGAAATAGATGCGTTAGATGGTCTTATGGGAAGAGCAGCGGATGCTGCTGGAATTCAGTTTAGACTACTTAATAGACGTAAAGGACCGGCAGTAAGAGGACCACGGACACAGGCAGATAGACAACTTTATAAAAAAGCAATTCAAAAATTATTAAAAGAACAAGAAAATCTTACTCTTATTGAGGATGAAGTTATTGATCTGGTTGTTAAAGATAATTGTGTATCAGGTGTTATTTTAAAAAAACAAGGAACAATTTTTTCTGGTGCTGTTGTTTTAACAACAGGTACGTTTTTAAATGGCTTTATTCATATTGGTAATAAAACATGGGCTTCTGGTCGTATGGGAGATCAGTCAAGTGTAAAACTTGCTGAACATTTGAAAAAATATCATATAAAACTTGGACGATTAAAAACAGGAACCCCTGCTCGTTTGAGTAAAAAAACAATTGCTTGGGAAGCTCTCCAAAAACAACAAGCAGATGAAAATCCCATACCCTTTTCTCTTTTAACAGAGAAAATTGAACAACCACAAATTGAATGTGCAATAACACGTACAAATGAGAAAACACATCAAATTATTCGCGAGAATATTTATCGCTCTGCTTTATATTCTGGAAATATTGAAGGATTAGGACCACGTTATTGTCCTTCTGTTGAAGATAAAATTGTTAAATTTGGAGAACGTGATGGACATCAGATCTTTCTGGAACCAGAAGGATTAAATGATGATACTGTTTATCCAAATGGTCTTTCTACTTCTCTTCCTGAAGATGTACAAATTTCTCTATTGAAAACCATTGAAGGATTGGAAAATGCTATAGTTTTGCAACCTGGTTATGCTATTGAATATGATTTTGTTAATCCACAACAATTAACGAGAAACTTAGAATTACGTTCTTTACCGGGTTTGTTCTTAGCAGGCCAAATTAATGGTACAACAGGATATGAAGAAGCAGCAGCACAAGGACTTTTAGCTGGATTAAATGCTGCACGTAAAGTAGGTAAATTAGATGAAATACTTATAAGTCGTTCTACTGCTTATATTGGTGTTATGATTGATGATTTGGTTTCACGTGGTGTTTGTGAACCTTATAGGATGTTTACATCACGTGCTGAATTTCGTTTATCTTTACGATCTGATAATGCTGATACGCGTTTAACACCTTTGGCACAAAAATGGGGTATTGTGAGTAAAATACGTTGGGAATGTTATCAGAAAAAACAACAACGGCTTGATCAAGCACGATCAATATGTCAAAATCTTTTTTTTACACCCAATGAAGCTTCTGCTCATGGATTACATGTTAATCATGATGGAATTCGGCGTTCGGCTTATGATTTTCTTGCTTATCCTCATATGACCTTAGAGCGTCTTTCAGATTTTTGGCCACAATTAAAAACAATTGATTCTAAAACAGCAGAATCTTTAGAAATTGAAGCACAATATGCGGTTTATTTAGATAAACAAGCACAAGATATTGCCTCTCTTCAGAGAGATGAGCGTTTAGAAATTCCTTCTTCTCTTGATGTTCAGGCAATTTCAGGTCTTTCAAATGAACTTAAATCAAAAATTCAAGAAGTGTCGCCGCGTTCAATTGCTGATGCACAAAAAATTGATGGCATGACACCCGCCGCGTTATCGCTTATTATTACACATATTCAACGTCAACGACGTGAAAAGGCTAAAACAGCTTAATGAATTTTTCTACAGAAAAAAAATATCAACAATTATTAAATATTGTTCCTTCTGTTTCACGTGAAACGATGGAAAATTTAATTCAGTTTGAGTCTTTAATACTTCAGTGGAATGCACATATTAATTTGATATCTGCTACAACTATACCAGATCTATGGACACGACATATTCTAGATTCAGCACAAATTTTTCCTTTGTATACTCATTCTTTACATTGGTGTGATTTAGGATCAGGAGGAGGTTTTCCTGCAATTGTGATTGCTATCTTTTTGAAAGAAAAAAAAGCAGGACATATTAATCTTGTTGAAAGTAATGGGAAAAAAGTTGCTTTTTTGCGAACAGTTATTGCTCAACTTAATCTTCCAGCAACGGTTTATCACGCTAGAATTGAAGATATATATCAAAAAATTCCCATATCTGATATTATAACAGCACGGGGATTAGCGCCGCTTGATACTCTTTTACAACTCATTTTTCCTTTATTAACAGAAAAAACAATAGCTCTTTTGCAAAAAGGTCGGGATTACGCTACAGAAATAAAAAATGCCTCTGCCAATTGGCACTTTGATCTGTTAAAACATAAAAGTAAAGTTGATGAAAATTCTGTTATTTTGGAAATTTCTCATATTCGATCATATAGAGGGTAGAGCAAAATGAGCGAAACACGAATTATCGCTATTGCAAACCAAAAGGGTGGAGTCGGAAAAACAACCACAGCAATTAATCTTGCTACAGCTTTAGCGGCTATTGGTGAAAATGTCCTTATTATGGATGTTGATCCACAAGGTAATGCTAGTACAGGTTTAGGGATTGATCGTAATAGCCGTCCTTTATCTTCTTATGATGTTTTGGTTTCGGGCGTTTCAATTACACAGGCGGCTTTAAAAACAGCCGTACCCAATCTTTATATAGTTCCTTCTACACTTGATCTCTTAGGTGTGGAAATGGAAATTTCTTCATCAAAAGATCGCATACAACGCTTACGTAAAGCTCTCTATGATGATCCGGAAATGGAAAAAAAATTCAATTATATTTTAATTGACTGTCCTCCCTCCCTTAATCTTTTAACACTTAATGCTATGGGGGCTGCGGATTCTGTTTTAGTGCCTATGCAGTGTGAATTTTTAGCACTTGAAGGTTTAAGTCAATTACTTGAAACAGTAAAACAAGTGCGATCCGTACTTAATCCATCTTTAGAGATCCAAGGTATTGTTTTAACAATGTATGATGGACGTAATAACCTTTCAAATCAAGTTGTTGAAGATGTACGCTCTTTTATGGGAGATAAAGTTTATCGTACTGTTATTCCACGAAATGTAAGAGTATCAGAAGCGCCTTCTTTTGGCAAACCTGTATTGCTTTATGATCTTAAATGTGCTGGGAGCCAAGCTTATTTGCGTCTAGCATCAGAAATGATTCAACGTGAAAAACAAGCACGTGCTGCTGCTTAAAAATGTAAAATTTTTTGTAAGAAAACTCAAAGAGCAAAATTATGAACGATGATCTATCAAAAAAAAGACTAGGACGTGGATTAGCGGCATTGATTGGAGATATCAATTTAAACAACAATATTGCACGTTCATCAAGCTTTGATAAATTAAATGAATCCGGTAGTCTTTCTGAGCGATTTATTTCTATTGAATCTATTTCATGTAATCCTCACAATCCTCGGCGTCATTTTACTGAAACAGAGCTTGATAATTTGACACAATCAATTCGTCAACACGGTGTGGTTCAACCGGTTATTGTGAGGCCTTTAAGAGATCATCCTCATCGGTTTGAATTGATTGCGGGTGAACGGCGCTGGCGTGCAGCACAACGTGCAAATTTAAGTCAATTACCCGTTATTATTCGTGATGTGGACGATAAAACGGCTTTGGAATTGGCAATTATTGAAAATGTTCAACGTGCAGATCTTAATCCTATCGAAGAAGCAAAGGGATATGAGATGCTTCTAAATGAACATGATTATACGCAAGTAGATTTAGCGCAAGTTATAGGAAAAAGTCGTAGTCATGTTGCAAATACGCTTCGTTTGTTAAAACTTCCAGAAAAAGTACAACAATTCTTAACTGATGGACAACTTTCTGCAGGTCATGCACGTTGTCTTATAACCGTTGATGATCCACAAAATTTAGCTGAGAAAATTATTCGTGAAGGGCTTTCAGTACGTCAAACAGAAATACTTGCATATGAGCAAGCTAATCCTAAAACTAAAAAGCGTACCAATACGGAGAAAGATGCTGAAACAAAATCTTTAGAAAAATTACTTGCAGATGTGATAGGAATGAAAGTTATTATTCGACATGGTAAAAAAGGTGGAGATTTAAAAATACATTACTCTTCATTAGAACAATTAGATGAAATTTGTCGGCGTTTACAAAGTTAATCAATTGTTCTAAAAAGATTTTTTTAACAGTTATCTTTTAAAATTTTTATTATTCTATACATATGCTCTTTAGCAAATTCTATATTTCTTGCAGGTAAAGAGTTTTTTTCATAAGTAGAATTTTCTTCATCAGTAAGTACATACAATGTCGCTTGAAGTGCTAGGTGAGCAACAACAAAATCTTTCGGTGTTATATTATTTTCTTTTAAAATATTTACAAGTTTTGGATTATTAAAAATATAGGAAGCGTATTTTTCAATATTATCATCATAAGTACTGAGATCACTTTTTGTATTTGTTTGTTCTGGTTCTGAAGATAAATTTCTACATTCTGCTTTGATTTTTTCCAGCTTTAAAAGAATATCTTCTGTTAAGGGATAATTTGCAATGAAAGGCGGTATAAAAGAAGGATCATCTATTTCTTGTTTTTTTTCTTGAGCGTATGATACAAAAGGAAAAATGAAGAAAAAACACAATAGAAGTTTAAACATGACGAAAAATTATCCTTTCTTTTTTGAATTTCAATAAATATTTTTCCGTCTGTTATTCTTTATTTTTAGAAAAACATTTGTAAATATAATCGAAATAAAAACAATTATTAGGAATGGTAAAAACACGGTGTTTTTTTAATGCACATACTTTTTTATTAGATTAATGGGATGATATTTTTTAATGTCTCATAGCTTATTAGTTGCTCAAAATGAGTTTTTCACAGCTATTTAAAAGAATTGTTGCTTTGTAAAAATGTTTTTTAACAAATTCAAGATTGTTTAGAAATATAGTATTTTTCTCAGTAGAATATTCCTTTTCAGGTACAAATATGAGAAGCGCTGATATTTCTTTAAGTGCTAAGGTTCCCGCAGCAAAATCTTTCGGTGTTATATTATTTTCTTTTAAAATATTCACAAGTTTTGGTTTACTAGAAATATAGGTAGTGTAGTTTTCAATACTAGAGTGGATACTAGAATCATAAGTTATAAGATTATTTTTTGTTTCTGGAAGTAAGTTTTTACATTCTTTTTCAATTTTTTCCAGCTTTAAAAGAAAATCTTCTGTTAAGGGATAATTTGCAATGAGAGGTGCTATAAGAGAAGAATTATCTGTTTCCTTTTCCTCTGCCATTGTTTGTTGAATATGTATCACGAAAAGAAAAAGCAGGAACAAACGTAATACGAACTTACGCATGGTTAAAAATTGTCCTTTCTTCTTCGAACTTCAGCAAAAACTTCTTCATCTGTTTTTTCTTCCATTACAAGGTTCTTTCGCAATACACTATCATCCCAGCGGAGAAAGGGATTGGTGGCTTTTTCTTGCCCTAAGGTTACTGGTAAAGTCATAGCGTTTTTTGCACGTAGCAAAAAAACTTCCTCTATTCTTTGGTGGAGTTTTTTATTATGTGGGTCAATTGTTAGTGCGAAAAGAGCGTTATTTTTTGTATATTCGTGTCCACAATAGAGAAGTGTTTCATCAGGAAGTTTACGAAGTTTTTTTAAAGAATTCAGCATTTGTGCTGGTTTTCCTTCGAAAAGACGTCCACAGCCCAATGAAAAAAGTGTATCTCCAGCAAAGAGTAAATTCTTTTCAGGAAAATAGTAAGATAATGCGCCTAGAGTATGACCAGGTGTTGAAAGAGCTAAAAGAAGGTGTGAGCCAAAAGAAAAACTTTCATCAGGTTGAAGTGTTTTATCAAGATGATTGATCTTTTCTTTTTCTGCTTCTGGTCCTATAACCGTAGCGTTGTAAACTTGTTTTAATTCTGATAGGGCTTCTACATGGTCGTGATGATGATGAGTTACAAAAATAGTGTTAAGTGTCCAATTGTGGCGCTTTAAGGCATTGTGAATCGCTTTGCCTTCAGGAGCATCTATTGCAGCTGTCATACCACTTTTTTCATCATGAAGGAGTACACCGAAATTGTCTTCTCGACAAATAAACTGTTCAATCAACATATTTTTTCTCCCGAACAGTGTTTGGCGATGAATCTATAAAATAATCGGTAGTGATGATTTTTTTAAGAATCAGATTTGTCCTCTTCTGTAAAAAGTCCTTTTGAATGTTTTATAATTATAGGCATTTGGGTAAGCATGAAAAGGACTGTTATAGGCATGACGCCAAATACTTTGAAACTTGTCCAGAAATTATCGCTAAAATTACGCCAAATTATTTCATTCAAAATGGCAAGAAAAATGAAAAAAAACGCCCAACGATAGGTAAGTTTTTGCCAACCTAAATCATCAAGTTTTAAGGTAGAATCAAGAGCATAACGTAAAAGTGGTTTTTTAAAAAACATCCCTCCAAAAAGTATAAAAGCAAATAAGCTATTAATGATTGTTGGTTTCATTTTTATGAAAGTTTCATTATGAAGCCAGAGAGTTAGAAAGCCAAAAACTAAAACAAATATTCCTGAAATAAGAGGCATAATAGGAATTTGTTTTGCAAGGATCCATGATAAGCTTAGGGAAATAATAATAGCCACCATAAAAATAGCTGTTGCAGGGAAAATAGGCTTACTAAAATTTTGAAAAAATCCAATGTTTTTTATCAGCCATTCTCCCTTATAATTGGCAAAAAAGAAGGCAACCAATGGACCCATTTCCAAAAGAAACTTAAGTGTTGGTGAGAGAGAAATTTTTTTATTGTTATTCATCTTTTTTTCAGAATTATTGTGTAAATTAAGATTAGATAAAGGCTGTTTCATGCGTGTTTTCCTGCAATAGTTTCGGCAAAGTCAGAAGCAGAAAAGGGTTGAAGGTCTTCAATATCTTCTCCTATACCGATAAAATAAACGGGTAATTTATATTTTGCTGCGATAGCGACAAGAATTCCTCCTCGTGCAGTCCCATCTAGCTTTGTCATAACTAAACCATTAACACCAGCAATATCACGGAAAATGTCCACTTGGTTGAGTGCATTTTGTCCGGTTGTTGCATCAAGAGTTTGAAGGATTGTGTGGGGTGCTTGGGGGGTGTGTTTTTTTAAAACACGAATAATTTTTGCCAACTCATCCATTAATTCAGATTTATTTTGTAAACGCCCTGCTGTATCAATAATTAATACATCACTGTTTGTTTTTTTTGCTTTTTCATAAGCATCAAATGCTAAGCTGGCGGCATCTGCACCCAATTTTGTCGAAATAACAGGAGAATTGGTACGTTCACCCCAAATGTGTAGTTGCTCAATAGCAGCGGCTCGGAAAGTATCACCTGCTGCCAGCATAACTTTTAATCCCCCTTCTGTTAATTTGGCTGAAAGTTTTCCAATAGTTGTCGTTTTTCCAGTGCCATTTACACCTACCAGCAAAATAACATGAGGTTTATGGCTGAGATCAAGTTCTAATGGTATTGCAACAGGTTCCAGAACTTTTTTGACCTCATCAGCTACAATAGTATGAATATCATCTGGGGAGAGGTTTTTTCCGTAACGACTGGAAGCTAAAGTATTTGTGATGCGTGTTGCCGTCTCTACACCTATGTCAGCTTGGATAAGAATATCTTCGAGCTCTTGCAATGTATCTTCATCAAGTTTTCTTTTAACAAAGAGATCGCCAATTGATCCGCTTAGGCGTTGTGAAGAAAGGGATAGGCCTTTTTTAAGGCGCCCAAACCACGCTGTCTTTTTTTGTTCAACAGAAGGTTCAGATAAAATTTCTTCATTCTTTTTTTCACGGATGTTGTCTGTGACAATAATTTTACCAGAAAAGGGAATTTTATCAGAATGGGATTCTAGAAATGGAGATTTTTCATCATATTTTGTAAGTATTGACTCTGGATTTTTTGTTTGTTCTTCTTTTTCTGTGTTTATAGAGATTTGATTATTTTTTGTCTTTTCATTTTTGTCTTTATTTTCTTCTATTATATCGCTTTTATCAGGAATAGAAATCTGTTGTTCAATTTCTTGCTCTTGAGATTTGTTAAAAGAGAATATTTTTTTTATAAAAGATTTAGTCATAAGAATTCTCCTGCTCAAGCAGCGTTTAATTTTGGAGGGACAGCAATCAATTTATCGCCATCATGATCAACGATAAGGGCTTGAACAATTGTTCCTGCTTTTGCACCTTTAACTTGTACAAGAGTATAATCTTCTGTTCGTCCGATTTCATCTTTTTCAACGAGAATTGTTTGTAGACTGTTTTGTAAATGAGCAAGATGCTTTTGGTAAGCCATATCACCTGCTTTACGCAATTTTTCAGCACGCAGCTTAACTATTTTACGGTTGATTTGTGGCATACGTGCGGCAGGTGTTCCTTCTCTTGGACTAAAGGGGAAGACATGGAGATGGGTTAAATTACAATCTTTGATTAAGGCAAGACTATTTTGAAACATCTCTTCTGTTTCTGTAGGAAAACCAGCAATTAAGTCGGCACCATAAACCATTGTAGAACGTTTGGCACGCAATTCTTGGCAAAATTGAATGGCATGTTCGCGCAGATGACGCCGTTTCATCCGTTTTAAAATCATATTATCACCTGCTTGCAAAGATAAATGCAAATGGGGCATGATTCTTGTTTCATAAGCTAAAAGATTTATGAGTTCTTCGTCTGCTTCAATAGAGTCAATAGATGAGAAGCGTAATCGGGCTAAGTCAGGGACATGATGCAAAATAGCTGAAGTTAATTTTCCTAGAGTAGCTTTTCCAGGAAGATCGTGGCCATAACTTGTAAGGTCAACACCTGTAAGGACCACTTCTTGGATACCCCCACCTATCAGCTTTTTAATTTGTTCTATGACAGCACCCATGGGAACTGAACGAGATGGTCCTCGTCCATAAGGAATAATGCAAAATGTACAGCGGTGATCGCATCCGTTTTGTACCTGTACAAAAGCGCGGGTGCGCTCTTGTATTGCACCGACCATATGTGGAGCAATTTTTTGTACTTCCATAATGTCATTGATATGCACCTTTTCAGAATGATTAATACCAAAATCAGGAAGTTGACGATAAGAATGAGCGTGAAGTTTATCTTCGTTTCCTAAAACAAGATCCACTTCTGTCATTGAGGCAAAATTTTGTGCTTCTGTTTGGGCTGCACACCCTGTTACAATGATACGCGCATGAGGATTTTCACGTCTTGCTTTGCGGATAGCTTGTTTTGCTTGTCGTACGGCTTCGGCAGTGACAGCACAGGTATTAAAGATAATAGCACCATCTTTAAGTTGATCTAGCCCTGAAGAAGTACTTTCTTTGCGAATGATTTCCGATTCGTAGCTATTAAGTCGACAACCAAAAGTTACAATTTCTATTGCCATCAGGAGTGATCCTTTTTGTAGCACCCTGTTAAAGGGCTTAAAAAACCACTAAAGTGATATTTAATTGGTCCTGTCATGATAATATGATCGTCTTTTCGGTAAAAAATATTAAGTGTTCCCTTTGGTAAATTTACATCAACATGGCGCTCTGTAAGTCCACGACGATAAGCAGCCACTGCACTTGCACAAGCAGCACTCCCACATGCTTGTGTTAATCCTGCCCCTCGCTCCCATGTACGTAAATTTAGACTTTTCTTTGACGTTATGCAAGCAATGGAAATATTGCACCGTTCGGGAAACAGGGGATCATGTTCAAGTTTTGGCCCATATTTTTCTAATGGAATATGTTGAATATCATTTTCAACAAAAAAGATAGCATGGAGATTGCCAATGGATATGAGACAAGCGTCTTTTAGGGGACCAGCCATAATTTCTACGTGATTGGTATCAACTATTTCACGTGAAACAGGCATCTCTTTTGCATTGAAATTTGGGCATCCCATATCAACAGAAATGAGATTATCGGTTTGGTATTTTCCTTCAATAATTCCAGCGGGAGTTTCTAAATGAAATTTTTCACCAAAATTGTGATCTTTAAGCCATGCGATGACACAGCGGGTACCATTGCCACAAGCTTTAGCCATTGATCCGTCGGCATTCCATATTTCTATGCGGAAGTCGGTTTTTTTCTGGGTTGGTGTGTGGATAGCCATGATTTGATCAAAATGCATTTCAGGATCTGCCGACAAAGCAAGGATTGCTTGTGGTGTAAGAGCGTATGTGCTTTCACGCATATCAACAACAATAATTTGATTTCCAAGACCGTCCATTTTGCTAAATGGCGTTTTCATGAAACTTCTCTATTTCTAATGATTACTTATAAAAAGATATATGACTGAAAATATTATAAATTTCTAGTGTTTAATAAATATAAAATTGGGCACATAAATTATTTCTTTTAAAATAAGTGATTTTAACCTGTTTTTTTTAATTTGTTAATTTATCTTTGTAACTATAACAAATATTCGCTTAATTTTTTTGTGAACTTATTTATTGTCGTGGGAGAGAGTACAGACATGGCGTTTTCAAAAGTTTCGTTTTTCGTTGCACTATCAACTGTAATGTTTTTAGGGGGATGTTCAACAACACGGTTTGATGGTAATGACGATGGTAACGCATTAGAAGTTTTTTATCCATCTCAACAAATGACAATATTAGAAGCGTCTGATCTGTCGTCTACTTCTTCGTCGATATCTGAAGATGCAAACGCTCCGATGTATGAAAAAGGAGATTCTCAGAGCGATGGACGAATGGCTAGTCTCGAATTGCCAAGTAATGCCACTGATTTATTTCCTGCAAGTGTTGCTGGGGTGTGGAATCTTTCTATGGGAGGAAAAGTTTGCCGGATTGCAACTCCACAAACAAAGTTTGGACAAGGGTACCGTGCTGGTCCTTTACACTGTCCAGGAATTGCTTCCCAAGTGAGATCGTGGGCTGTTAAAGGAAAAAGATTATATTTTTATAATAACTCTGGACGTGTTATCCTCGTTCTTTATTCTTCAAATGTTGATCGTTTTGAGGGACGTACACTTGATGATCATCCCGTTATTTTAAGTCGTTAAATCATTTTTGATCGTTTATGACAAACTAAACTAGACGGACAGATTCTTGAAAAGTATTTGTATTTTTCATTGAGATCGGTTTGAAAAAGGTTTTTTGGATGATTCTCGTTTCAACACGTTATAAGGAACTTGTCGCTAAAGGAGAGGTTTGTTTTGATCCCGCTCAATTAGCTATAACAGAATATTTTGATCATTTATTAAAAAAAATTGCGGAACAAAATATCTCTCATCCTTTGCCTTGGATATTTTGCTCTTTCTTTAACAGAATATTTAAAAGGAAAAAACAAAATATTTCTTGTGTTGTAAAACAAGGAGATGAAACAGGTTTTTTTCAGGGACTGTATATTTATGGTGAAGTAGGACGGGGCAAAACCATGCTGATGGATTTGTTCTTTTCTTGTTTGCCTAAAGGTCATAAAAAGCGTGCCCATTTTAATGATTTTATGGCTGATGTGCATGAGCGTATTAATTTTTATCGTCAAGCATCTGGGTGTGCAAAATTTAAACAAGATAATCCTATTTTAGCTGTTGCTGAGGATCTTGTACGAGAAGCAAAAGTACTTTGTTTTGATGAGTTTAGTGTAACGGATATTGCTGATGCTATGGTATTGGGGCGGCTTATTTCTGCTCTGTTTGATAAAGGAATTTTCTTTATTGCAACCTCAAATGTGGCGCCGGATAACCTTTATTGTAACGGTTTGAATCGTGAGCTCTTTTTGCCTTTTATTCAAGTTTTGAAAGCATATGTTCGTGTTGTTAATCTTGATGCAAAAACAGATTATCGCCTTGAAAAATCAAATCTACAACAGGTGTATGTGTCGCCGTTGGGGGTCCCGGCAAATGAATATATGGATCAAGCATGGACACTTGTATTGCAAGGACATAAGGAGACATCTGATGAGCTTTCTATAAAAGGGCGCATTATTCCTATTCCGCGCTTTGGTGCAGGATGTGCTCGTTTTGATTATGGGGATTTATGTGAAAAGCCTTTGGCCGCGGCTGAATATTTGTTATTAGGGGAGCGTTATCATACGATTTTTATTGATAATGTACCGGTCATGGATGATACATGTCGCAATGAAACAAAACGGTTTATTTTGCTTATTGATATTCTTTATGATCGGCATATACGGTTGTTTATGTCGGCAGCCGCAGGGATAGGGGCTTTGTATAAAGGGCATGCGCAGATTACGGAAACATTTGAATTTCAAAGAACACAATCACGTCTTTTCGAAATGCAAAGCTACGATTATTTAAAACTTTGGGAAGAACGTTTTCTTTTGAAGAAGAAGCATTGATTATACTTTTACCTTTACGTAAACTGTCAAAACAATAACTTTTTGAAATTAAAGAAATATAATAATTCTGTTGTATTTTTTTAAAATTCACTTTATCGATACATCGTGATAATTTTCTAATAGTTGTTTCAGCGGAGGGTTGTTGTTTCTGTAAGGAGATAAATTTGTAAATTTCATTTCTTTACTCCTTTTTATGATATTGTTTGAATATGGTTGAAGTCAAAAATATTCAGTATACGGACGTTGATTGGGTGTGCGCTGAATTATCTAAAAGTTAGGAAAAATAAAATGGCACGGAAAAAAATAGCTCTCATTGGTTCAGGTATGATTGGTGGTACTTTAGCACATATTATTGGGCTTAAAGAGCTTGCTGATGTGGTCTTATTTGATATTACAGAAGGTGTGCCACAAGGTAAGGCTCTAGATATAGCCGAATCTTCTCCTGTTGATGGTTTTGATATCAGTCTAAAAGGTGCTAATGCTTATGAAGCAATTGAAGGTGCTGATGTTGTTATTGTAACAGCAGGCGTTGCGCGAAAACCTGGTATGAGTCGTGATGAACTTTTGGGCATTAATTTAAAGGTTATGGAACAAGTTGGAGCTGGAATTAAAAAATACGCTTCTTCAGCGTTTGTTATTTGTATTACCAATCCCCTTGATGCGATGGTGTGGGCATTGCAGAAATTTTCAGGTCTCCCTACACATAAAGTGGTTGGTATGGCTGGTGTTCTTGATTCAGCGCGTTTTCGTCATTTCTTATCTGAGGAATTTAAGGTCTCTATTAAAGATGTGACAGCGTTTGTTTTAGGGGGCCACGGTGATACAATGGTTCCTCTCGTGCGTTATTCAACGGTTGGTGGTATTTCTTTGCCTGATCTTATAAAGATGGGCTGGACAACACAGGGAAGAATTGATCAAATTATCCAGCGTACCCGTGATGGCGGTGCAGAAATTGTTGGTTTGTTAAAAACAGGTTCTGCTTATTATGCACCAGCAGCTTCTGCTGTTTCTATGGCTGAGGCCTACCTAAAGGATACTAAGCGTGTTGTGCCTGTTGCAGCTTATCTTTCAGGAGAATATGGGGTTAATGATACCTATGTTGGGGTACCTGTTGTACTTGGTGCAGGTGGTGTTGAACGAGTCATTGAAATTGATCTTGATAAAGAAGAAAGAGGTGCTTTTGATCATTCAGTAAATGCGGTTAAAAAGCTTTGTGAAGCTTGTATTGCTCTTGTACCTAGTCTCAAGTAAATTGAACAAGATTTAATTCATTAAAATAAGTATTTAGAATATTAAAACTTTAGGATTAATAAGATCCATAAAAGAAAAGGACAAATGCATGAATATCCATGAGTATCAGGCCAAACGTCTGCTTCATGAATATGGAGCACCAATTGCAAATGGTGTCGCTGTTTATTCTGTAGAGCAAGCTGAAAAATGGGCGGAAAAATTGCCCGGACCTCTCTATGTGGTTAAAAGTCAGATACACGCTGGTGGTCGTGGTAAGGGTAAGTTTAAAGAACTTGGTCCTGATGCAAAGGGTGGTGTTCGGCTTGCACAATCTGTTGAAGAAGTTGTTGCAAATGTTCAAGAAATGCTTGGAAAAACTTTGGTAACCAAACAAACTGGTCCAGAGGGTAAGCAGGTCAACCGCCTTTATATTGAAGATGGTGCCGATATTGAACGGGAGCTTTATCTTTCACTTTTGGTTGATCGTAGCGTTGGTCGAATTGCTTTTGTTGTTTCAACAGAAGGTGGAATGGATATTGAAACGGTTGCTGAAGAGACACCAGAAAAAATATTCACGCTTCCCATTGATGCTGTAGAGGGTGTTACTTCTGCTGATTGTGCAAGACTTTGTGATGCGTTGAAACTACAAAGCAGTGCGCGAGAAGATGGTGAAAAGCTTTTTCCGATTCTCTATAAGGCATTTTGTGAAAAAGATATGAGCCTTTTAGAAATCAATCCGCTTATTGTGATGAAAGATGGTCACTTGCGTGTTCTTGATGCGAAAGTTTCTTTTGATAATAATGCTCTGTTTCGTCATCCAGATATTTTAGAATTGCGCGATCTTTCAGAAGAAGATCCAAAGGAAATAGAAGCATCAAAGCATGATCTTGCTTATGTTGCTCTTGAGGGTACGATTGGTTGCATGGTTAATGGTGCTGGGCTTGCTATGGCAACAATGGATATCATTAAGCTTTATGGAGTAGAGCCAGCGAATTTTTTGGATGTTGGTGGTGGAGCATCAAAAGAAAAGGTGACAGCTGCTTTTAAAATTATTACGGCCGATCCAAATGTTAAGGGCATTTTAGTTAACATTTTTGGTGGTATTATGCGTTGTGATGTCATTGCTGAGGGTGTGGTTGCTGCTGTTCGTGAGGTTGGTTTAAAGGTTCCCTTGGTTGTTCGTCTTGAAGGTACTAATGTTGAGCAAGGTAAAGCAATTATCAATGAGAGTGGTTTGAATGTTATTCCTGCTGATGATTTAGATGATGCTGCCCAAAAAATTGTTGCAGCCGTGAAGGGAGCTTAAGCTATGTCAATTCTTGTGAATAAAGAGACAAAAGTTCTCGTTCAAGGGCTTACAGGAAAAACAGGAACATTTCATACAGAGCAGGCGCTTGCTTATCATGGTACGCAAATGGTTGGTGGCGTTAATCCTAAAAAGGGTGGAGAAACATGGGAAGGTTCAAAAGGCGAAACTCTTCCTATTTTCGCTAATGTTGCAGAAGCAAAAGAAAAAACAGGTGCAGATGCTTCCGTTATTTATGTTCCTCCTGCAGGGGCTGCGGCAGCTATTATAGAGGCTATAGAAGCTGAAGTTCGTTTAATTATCTGTATTACGGAAGGTATTCCCGTTATGGATATGGTTAAAGTGAAGGCGCGATTAGAAAACTCAAAGTCTCGTCTTATTGGTCCTAATTGTCCCGGTATTCTTACACCAAATGAATGTAAAATTGGTATTATGCCTGGTTCTATTTTTAGAAAAGGTTCTGTTGGGGTTGTCTCGAGGTCGGGAACTTTAACTTATGAAGCCGTTTTTCAAACGAGTCAGGAAGGTCTCGGACAAACAACTGCTATAGGGATTGGTGGCGATCCTGTTAAGGGCACTGAATTTATTGATGTGTTGGAAATGTTTTTAGCGGATGATGAAACCGAGTCTATTGTTATGATTGGTGAGATTGGTGGTTCTGCTGAAGAAGAAGCAGCACAGTTTTTGCAAGATGAAGCAAGAAAAGGTCGTAAAAAGCCAGTTGTTGGCTTTATTGCTGGCCGTACGGCTCCTCCAGGACGTACAATGGGACATGCTGGTGCTGTTATTTCTGGTGGTAAAGGTGGAGCAGAAGATAAAATTGCGGCAATGGAATCAGCAGGGATTCGTGTATCTTCTTCGCCATCACAGATAGGTAAGACTTTGATGTCAGTTTTGAAAGGCTAAAAGAAAGTTTCACCTGAATAAGAAAAGGTTCTTAGATTCAGGTGAAAAAGCTTGAGTATAAAAAGGTAAAACTTTTTTGAATGTTCGAATCACTGCTTGTTTGTAAGCATTTAAAGGTCAAAAAGAGATATAAGGAGACGGAATAAATGTTCCGGAGAAGTATATGGCAAGGCAGGACGAAATAAATAGCCTTTTTGCACAGACATCATTTCTTTATGGTGGGAATGCGGATTATATAGATCAACTTTATGCTCAATATGAAAAAGATCCTACCAGTGTTGATTCACAGTGGCGTGCTTTTTTTGAAGGACTTCATGATAATAAAGAAGATGTTCTTAAAAATGCTGAAGGAGCAACATGGCAGCGTGATCATTGGCCATTAAAAGCAGAGGGTGAATTGATTTCTGCTCTTGATGGTGATTGGTCTTCTCTTGAAAAATATTTTGGCGATAAATTAAAGGAAAAAGCAATAACAGGTGCTGCACAAAAGGGAAAAACTTCCAGTGAACAAGATATTATTCGTGCAACACGTGATTCCGTTCATGCAATTATGATGATTCGTGCGTTTCGAGAACGGGGACATCTTCATGCGCAACTTGACCCTCTTCAATTGGCCGAAAAACAAGAAGATTACAAGGAACTTTCTCCAGAAGCTTATGGTTTTACTCCAGCTGATTACGAGCGTCCCATTTTTATTGATAATGTTTTAGGGTTGGAATATGCAACTATTCCGCAAATGCTTGAGATTCTCAATCGTACCTATTGTTCAACAATCGGTGTGGAGTATATGCATGTTTCTGATCCGGTTCAGAAAGTATGGCTTCAAGAACGCATTGAAGGGCGAGATAAAAAAAATTCTTTCACACAACAAGACAAGAAAGCTATTCTGAATAAGCTTATTCAGGCAGAGGGATTCGAACAGTTTTTAGACACTAAATATAAAGGTACAAAGCGTTTTGGACTCGATGGTGGTGAGGCGCTGATTCCCGCTCTTGAACAGATTATCAAATGTGGTAGTGCTTTGGGGGTTAGGGAAGTTATTTTAGGAATGGCACATCGTGGTCGTTTAAATGTTCTTTCACAAGTTCTTGCCAAACCGCATAGGGCTATTTTTCATGAATTCAAAGGGGGATCTTACAAGCCTGATGATGTGGAGGGATCCGGTGATGTCAAATATCATTTGGGAACTACCGCTGATCTGGACTTTGATGGTAAAAAAGTTCATTTATCACTGTTGGCGAATCCATCTCATCTTGAGATTGTTGATCCGGTTGTTATGGGAAAAGCACGTGCTAAACAAGATCAACTTATGGGACCTGCGCATACTGATTTACTCCCATTAAGTGAGCGTTCAAAAGTGATGCCATTGCTTATTCATGGTGATGCCGCTTTTGCAGGACAAGGCGTTATCCAAGAAACTTTTGGTCTTTCAGGTCTTAAAGGTTATCGTGTTGCAGGCTCACTTCATGTTATTATCAATAACCAGATTGGTTTTACAACATCTCCACGTTTTTCACGTTCTTCGCCTTATCCATCAGATGTCGCAAAAATGATTGACGCACCAATTTTCCATGTGAATGGTGATGATCCTGAGGCAGTTGTTTTTGTTGCCAAAATAGCAACAGAGTTTCGCCAAATTTTCCATAAACCAGTGGTTATTGATATGTTTTGTTATCGCCGTTATGGGCATAATGAAGGTGATGAACCTTCCTTTACGCAGCCGCTTATGTATAAAGCAATACGTAATCATAAAACAACACTTCAACTTTATAGTGACCGATTGGTAGCAGAAGGAATGGTTACTTCAGAAGAAATTGAGCAACAAAAAAAATTATGGCGCGATAAGCTTGAAGGTGAACTTGAAGCAAGTGCTTCTTATAAACCTAATAAGGCTGATTGGCTTGATGGAAGCTGGACGGGACTCAAAGCTTTTAGTAGTTCTGATGAGCAGCATTCTAGAGCAACCGGTGTTGAATTAAAAACTTTAAAGGAAATTGGTCAGAAAATTGTTGAAATTCCGGCGAATTTTCACGTTCACAAAACCATTCAACGTTTTTTAAATAATCGTGCTAAAATTTTTGAAACCGGTGAGGGTGTTGACTGGGCAACCGCTGAAGCTTTAGCTTTTGGTTCACTTTGTTTGGAAGGTGCACCGGTTCGTCTTTCCGGTGAAGATGTTGAGCGGGGAACTTTTTCACAACGTCATTCCGTTCTTTATGACCAGGAAAATGAGGCGCGTTATATTCCTTTGAATCATTTACAAAAGGGGCAAGCGCTTTATGACGTTGTTAATTCTATGCTTTCTGAAGAAGCTGTTCTTGGTTTTGAATATGGATATTCTCTTGCTGAACCACGAGGATTAACACTTTGGGAAGCACAATTTGGTGATTTCTCTAATGGTGCACAGGTCATTTTTGATCAATTTATTTCATCCGCAGAGCGTAAGTGGCTTCGTATGTCTGGTCTTGTGTGTTTATTGCCTCATGGTTTTGAAGGGCAAGGGCCGGAGCATTCTTCTGCACGTTTAGAACGGTTTCTTCAACTTTGTGCGGAAGATAATATGCAGGTTGCTAATTGTACAACCCCTGCAAATTATTTTCATATTTTGCGTCGACAAATTAAGCGTGATTTCCGGAAGCCATTGATTTTGATGACACCGAAATCACTTTTACGTCATAAGCGAGCTGTTTCTTTTCTCAATGAAATGGGGCCAGAAACAAGTTTTTGTCGTGTGTTGCTTGATGATGCAGAATGTCTCAAAGATTCTGTCATTAAGTTGCAAAAAGATAATAAGATTCGCCGTGTCGTTCTTTGTACTGGTAAGGTTTATTACGACCTTTATGAAGAACGTGAAAAAAGGGGTATTGATGATGTTTACCTCCTTCGTGTTGAACAGCTTTATCCTTTCCCTGCAAAAGTTTTGGTGAATGTATTATCGCGCTTTTTGCAGGCGGAAGTTTTTTGGTGCCAAGAGGAACCAAAAAACATGGGGGCTTGGTCATTTATTGAGCCTTATTTGGAATGGGTTTTGACGCATATTAATGCGCAATATTCACGTGCTCGTTATGCAGGACGTCCTGCGAGTGCGTCACCGGCCTCTGGGTTAATGGTGAAACACCTTGAACAACTGGCTGCGTTTCTTAAAGACGCGTTAGGTTCTTAATTTATTACTACTCTGATGTATGGAAAAATATTATGACTACTGAAATTCGTGTTCCTACTTTGGGCGAATCGGTTACCGAAGCAACGGTTGGCAAATGGTTTAAAAAACTTGGCGAAGCTGTCGCTATGGATGAGCCTTTGGTTGAATTAGAAACTGATAAGGTAACCGTTGAAGTTCCTTCTCCTGTTGCTGGGAAATTATCTGAAATCATTGCAAAAGAAGGCGATACGGTTGAAGTAAATGCTCTTTTAGGAGTGGTGAAAGCTGGAGAAGCTGGTATTTCCCAATCACTTTCACCTTCTGCTACACTTGTTCCAGCGGCTTCATCTGAATCGGAGAAGCCTGCTTTGAGCAGTGCAATGCCTCCTTCTCCTTCAGCAGCAAAATTGATGGCTGAAAATAATGTTGCAAAAAGCGATATTTCAGGTTCTGGAAAACGTGGACAAATTCTTAAAGAAGATGTTCTTGATGGATTAAAACAAAGTACAAATGCTCCTACACCCTCTTCTTCTGCGACGAGTTCTTCGGCACCTCCTGTCCAAGAAACACGTGAAGAGCGGGTTCGTATGACGAAATTGCGTCAAACAATTGCTCGCCGTCTTAAAGATGCACAAAATGTAGCAGCAATGTTAACCACATTTAATGAGGTTGATATGTCAGCGGTGATGGATTTGCGCAAGCGTTATAAGGATCTTTTTGAAAAGAAACATGGTGTTAAGCTTGGTTTTATGGGTTTTTTTACCAAGGCTGTTTGTCATGCATTAAAAGAACTTCCTGCTGTTAATGCAGAGATTGATGGGACAGATATTGTTTACAAAAACTATGTCAATGTTGGAATTGCTGTTGGAACGGATAAAGGGCTTGTTGTTCCAGTGGTGCGAGATGCAGATCAAATGTCATTGGCAGAGATTGAAAAAGAGATTGGTCGTTTGGGGCGTCTTGCGCGTGATGGAAAATTAGCCGTTTCTGATATGCAGGGCGGAACTTTTACCATTACCAATGGTGGTGTGTATGGATCGTTGATGTCAACACCGATTTTGAATGCACCACAATCTGGTATTTTGGGAATGCATGCGATTAAAGAGCGAGCAATGGTTGTTGAGGGTCAAGTTGTGATCCGCCCCATGATGTATTTAGCGCTTTCTTATGATCACCGTATTGTGGATGGGCAAGAAGCTGTGACTTTCCTTGTGCGTGTTAAGGAAAGCTTAGAAGATCCGGAACGCCTTGTTCTTGATTTGTAAAATACAGTTTTCAGGATGAAAGGAGAAACGGATGTCTTATGATGTGGCTGTGATCGGAGCGGGTCCAGGTGGTTATGTAGCAGCAATAAAAGCGGCGCAACTGGGACTTAAAGTAGCAATTATTGAAAAGCGTACAACATTAGGAGGAACATGTCTCAACGTTGGTTGTATTCCTTCTAAAGCGTTGTTGCATGCTTCAGAAGTGTTTTCTGAAACCCAGCATGGTTTTGAAACGCTTGGTATTTCTATTGGTAAATCTAAGCTTAATCTTGAACAAATGATGGTTCATAAGAAAGCTGTGGTGACAGCCAATACGAGTGGTGTTTCTTTTTTGATGAAAAAAAATAAAGTTGATACTTTTTTTGGGACAGCCAAAATTTTGAATACGGGTCATGTGGAAGTTGTTGCCAGAGATGGTAATAAACAAACAATTGAAACAAAAAATATTATTATTGCTACCGGTTCAGAGAGTTCAGGCATTCCAGGGGTGAATGTTGAAATTGATGAAAAGACTATTGTTTCTTCTACGGGAGCTCTTTCACTTGAAAAAGTACCAACGCATATGATTGTAGTAGGTGCTGGTGTCATTGGCTCAGAACTTGGATCAGTTTGGAGCCGTTTAGGTGCTAAGGTGACCATTATTGAGTATCTTAATAAAGTTTTGGGCTCAATGGATGGTGAAGTTTCACGGCAATTTCAGAAATTAATGGAAAAACAGGGGATTGAATATAAAACGGGTGCAAAGGTAACAGCTGTTACACAATCTGGCTCAACTGCTCAGGTGAGCTTTGAATCTGTCAAAGGTGGTGAATCTGAAACTTTAGAGGCTGATGTTGTGCTTATTGCTACTGGACGTTCTCCTTATACAGAGGGGCTTGGATTACAAGAGGCTGGTGTTCAGTTAGATGAACGCGGATTTATTGCAATTGATGCTCATTGGCAGACGAATGTTCCAGGAATTTATGCGATTGGTGATGTCGTAAAAGGACCAATGCTAGCACATAAAGCAGAGGAAGAAGGCGTTGCTGTGGCAGAAATTTTGGCAGGTCAAAAAGGGCATGTTAATTTTGATGTTATTCCTAGTGTTGTTTATACACAGCCGGAAATTGCGAGTGTAGGAAGGACAGAAGAAGAGCTAAAAACTGCTGGTATTGAATATAATGTTGGCAAATTTCCTTTTATGGCCAATGGTCGTGCACGTGCAATGCAAAAGAGTGATGGGTTCGTTAAAATCCTTTCTGATAAAAAAACAGATCGGGTATTAGGGGGGCATATTCTTGGATTTGGTGCTGGTGAAATGATCCATGAAATTGCAGTTTTAATGGAATTTGGTGGTTCATCAGAAGATCTGGGACGTTGTTGCCATGCACATCCTACCTTATCAGAAGCCGTGCGTGAGGCAGCTTTGGCAACATTTGCTAAACCACTTCATATTTAAAAAGCTTTTAAAAAGTACATTTTAAAAGGCACATGAGGCAGAAAATATTAGTGAAGCATGCAACAACATTTTAAAACTTTAAAAAAATATAACCAATTGTATTGAAATGTTCCATTTGTTGTATGCTTTTCGATAATTACTGTTTTAGATATCTGTTGTGCAGTTTTGATTGATTATTCTGTTGTGCACTATCGTTTAGAGCGGTGGTGTTTAGTCTATGTAAAGTTTTATATATGGGGTAGTTTTTATACTGTTATAAAATATTTAAGATAGGATTCTGAGCCTATCTGCATGCTTTGTGTTAAGAAAACATCTCTCAAAGTGCCCAAATCTACTTCGCGAGGGTGTTCGTGAATGGTATAGCTGTAAAAGTTCCTCTTGAAATATATGAAATTCATTCAAACTGTTATAAGACCTATTGTGCACCATCATCTTTATGTTTAGTAAAAGTACACGCTGGCATTATAATACACTTTTTCAGTTCTCAATATTGCTAAAGCTCTTTATTATTTGAGAGTTTTCATAAGAGAATTTTTATTCTGTGCTTTTATCATTTTACCTCACACGCTCGTTTTGTTTGTGATGTGCAGACAAAAGATTTTAATTACTTCAATGTGAGAGAGTTTGTGATTAAGAGAATTTTACAGTATTCAGCGTTATGAATCAAGTTGAAAATGATGATTTATTGTTATAAATCAAAGCGTTATATATGAAGAGGGAAGTCAAAAGGAATTCACTCAAAGAAATTGAATTGTTTAATGATTGGTGTAGGTTAAGGATCTTTGTCATTTAAGATGAAGAGGCGAGGAATTGAATATTCTACAAAATACCGCTCTTCTTTAAAAGAGCGGTATTTTTATATCTTTTGTTTATGACACTATCTTTTTGATGATAATGACAAGTTATACAGTGTGATTAAATTAGTTTTTTCTTCTCTGTTTTTCTTGATCATTGCTCGCTATGTCTTAAAAAGATGCTATGTCTCTTCTTTAGGGTTGTTAAGAAATCGCAATGTTGCCAAAATATAACGAATAGCTAAAATTTTTTTGAAAACCATAATTACACGAGAATATTAAGTTTGTTTTCATTGGGCAGTTTTGTGATAACTTAAAAAATCAAGCATATGCTTTCTATAGGTATTAAAATTGTAATTTTTTATCCTCTTGTTGTTCTCTTATAAAAGTGGGAAGCCCCATATGATCAAGATATTTAAGGAAAGGGTGGGGTGGTAATTCTTCCACATTGACCATAGTTTTAACATCCCATTCACCTGTGGCAATAAGAAGAGCTGTTGCCGCTGCTGGTACGCCAGCCGTATAGGAAATGCCTTGTGCCCCAGTTTCATGAAAAGCTTGTTTGTGATCGGCTATATTATAGATAAAAATTTCTCGCAGGTGTCCATCTTTTTCGCCTTTAATAAGATCTCCAATACAGGTTTTTCCTGTGTAGTCTGGGGCGAGAGAGGAAGGGTCGGGTAAGACGGCCTTTACGACTTTCAAGGGCACGACTTCTTGTCCTTCTGCTGTCTTAATGGGCTGTTCAGATAAGAGACCAAGATTTTTTAGAACCGTAAAAACAGTGATATAACGATCACCAAATCCCATCCAGAAACGGACATTCTCTACATCAAGATTTTTGGAAAGTGAATGAATTTCATCATGTCCTGTCATATAGGCTTTTTGTTTTCCCACAACGGGAAGATCCCATTCATGGCTGATTTCAAACATTTTATTGGAAGTCCATTTTTTATTTTGCCATGACCATACTTGTCCTGTAAATTCACGGAAGTTAATTTCTGGATCAAAATTTGTAGCAAACCAACGTCCATGATTTCCGGCATTAATATCAATAATATCAATATCTGTGATTTTATCAAAATAATCATCGCGCGCTAATGCTGCATAAGCATTCACTACACCTGGGTCAAAACCTGCTCCTAAAATAGCGGTTATACCAGCTTTTTCACATTCTTGACGTCGAGGCCATTCATAATTGCCATACCAAGGAGGTGTTTCACAAATTTTCAATGGGTCTTCATGAATTGCGGTATCGATATAAGCGCATTTGGTTTCAATACAAGCTGAAAGAACAGACATATTAAGAAAGGCAGAACCAACATTAATGACAATTTCGCATTTGGTCTTTTGGATGAGCTTTATAGTTTCTTCTACATTCATGGCATTGAGCGAATGGCTTTTGAGAACACTTTGCTCTTTCATTGTGTTTTTTTCTTTAATAGAAGCAATGATGGCTTCACATTTTTTGAGTGTTCGTGACGCAATATGAATTTCACCAAGAATATCATTGTTTTGAGCACATTTGTGTGCAACAACTTGTGCAACACCTCCAGCACCAATAATGAGAACATTTTTTTTCATTGTAGGTCCATCTCCTTTTTAATACTGTTGTATGACGTTTTTTATGGTTTATCTTTATGAAAGGCTTTCCTGATAGTCGTTATAGCTGAATTGGCGTTGAAGTGTTAATGTACCATCGCACTCTTTGAGAACAATAGCAGGCATTGTAACGCCATTAAACCAGTTTTTCTTGACCATTGTATAACCTGCTGCATCTTGAAAAGACAGTCTATCGCCTATTTTAAGAGGTTTTTGAAATTGAAATGTTCCAAAAATATCGCCGGCAAGACAAGATTTTCCACAAATCATAATTTCGTGTGGTCCTTGATTAGGTTCTAATTTAGCATTTTCACGATAAATGAGAAGATCAAGCATATGTGCTTCAATTGAGCTATCAACGATGGCTAGATTCTTTTCATTATACAATGTGTCAAGAACACTGACTTCTAATGTGGTGCTTTTGGTAATAGCAGCTTCTCCTGGTTCTAGAAAAAGAGTGACACCATGAGTTTTAGAAAATTGTTTTAAGCGTTTTGCGAAAGCTTCTAGAGGATAATTTTCAGCCGTAAAATGGATTCCACCGCCAAGGCTTATCCAGTCAACAGCAGAAAAAAGTTCTGCAAATTTTTCTTCCATATACCCAAGCATTTGGTTAAAAAGATTAAAGTCAGCATTTTCACAATTGTTATGGATCATCAATCCGTTGATAAGTGGCAGAATTTCTTTGATAGCGCTTTGGTTTGTTTCTCCTAAGCGGCTAAAAGGGCGTGAGGGGTTGGCAAGATCAAAATTTGATGCGCTCATTCCTGGGTTTAACCTTAAACCTCTTTGAATGGTTTTTGTTGCATCAGAAAAGCGTTGAAGCTGTTGGATGGAATTAAAGATGATTTTATCTGCATAACCACAGGCTTCATCAATTTCATCATCTGCCCAAGCCACTGAATAAGCATGGGTTTCTTTGCCAAATTTTTCTCTTCCTAAACGTAGTTCATAAAGGGATGATGATGTGGTTCCATCCATGAACTCAGACATTAAATCAAAAACACTCCATGTGGCAAAACATTTTAAAGCAAGTAAAATTTTAGCTCCGGACATTTCCCGTAAATGAGAAATTGTTTGCATGTTTTTGATGAGTTTCGATTTGTCTATAAGATAATAGGGGGTTTTTATCATCATTTATTCATTCTTTTTTGAAGGATCTTATTGCCAAGATCAACGTTTAGTACAAAGAGTAACAGAATGTCTCAAGAAAAAAGAATCTTAAGAAAAGAATCTGTTTCTGTCTAGCAAGAGAAAGGCTTTCTGTAATTACTGTTGTTTATTATGTTGAGTTTTTTGTTATGAGTATGAAAAAAAAATTATATTATGCTTTAGCTTTTGTATTTGTTAGCATTTTTTTCATTATAACAACCACTCTTGTTAATTGGGGGCAAAATAGAAGTGACGCTAAAGCCAAATTGGTTACTCATACTTCTGTCCAAGATAGTTCGGTGCCTCTGATTTTTACGGGGCGTAGAGAACTTAATGGTTTCAAAGGTTATCGTCATTATCGGCGTGGTTATCGTAAATACAGTGATAATTGGTGGTATCCTGAAGTGGCATTTGTTACATCACCGCACTTAAGCACAAAAGGCGCATCATTAAAAGTTGTACCAGATGCTAAAAAAGTGTTTTTAACGTCTTCTTCGGAAAAATTAGAAAAAAAAGAGCCATGGATGCTTAAACAACATATTGAATCTTGCCGTGCGCGTTATCGCTCTTATAATAAAAATGATAATAGTTTTCAGCCTTTTCATGGGGGGCGTAGGCAGTGTTTATCACGCTTTTTTAAAGGATAGAAATTAAATAAAATTTTAATTGCTTCTTGTCGTGGGCGTTATTGTTCTTACAATAAAGAGAAGACTTGTGTGGTGCGCAGTATTTTCATGCAAGCATTGTTTTTTTTAAATTTAAATGCTTTTAAGTTTTATTAAATCTTATTATCATTAAGTGTGGAATGGGGGGTGAGAATATAAGTTTTTGTTTTGTCGATGACAAAATATTAAGGTAAAATGGAGTTTAAAGAATGACAACACGGGAAGCAATGTTGGTATTGCTCGTTTTGCTTCCTTTTGGTGGAAGTGCTGTCATTGGCTTTTTTCGTTCGACAGCAAAAAATAATGAAGCGTGGTTTGCTGGGGTCGTCGCACTTTTCTGTCTTATTTTTACAATAATGCTTTATCCGGAAGTTCGCGGAAACCACATAGTGCGTTTAGATATTTCTTGGCTTCCAGAATGGGGAAGCGATTTGATTCTCCGCATAGATGGTTTGTCCTGGCTTTTTTGCTTGCTTATTACAGGGATTGGGCTGCTTGTTGTCATTTATTCACGTTATTACATAGATCCAGCGGATTCTGTACCGCGTTTTTTTTCCTTTTTTTTGGCCTTTATGGGATCAATGATAGGAATAGTTTTATCAGGTAATCTCATCTTTTTGGTTGTTTTCTGGGAACTTACCAGTATTTTTTCTTTTTTGCTGATCGGCTATTGGTACCATAATGCAAGTGCGCGTGAGGGTGCGCGTATGGCTCTAACGATCACAGGTTTTGGCGGCTTTGCTCTTTTTATTGGAGTTTTATTGATTGGGTATACTGTTGGCAGTTTTGATTTGGATAAGGTGCTACAGTCTGGAGATATGATCCGGTCAAGTTCTCTTTATAGTCCTATCCTTATTTGTATTTTATTGGGAGGGTTAACAAAAAGCGCGCAATTTCCCTTTCATTTTTGGCTACCTAACGCGATGGCTGCTCCAACTCCCGTATCGGCTTATTTGCATTCGGCAACAATGGTAAAAGCGGGATTGTTTTTGCTTGTTCGTTTATGGCCTGTGCTCTCTGGAACAGAATCTTGGTTTTGGCTGGTTGGCTTTTCAGGACTCTCAACTCTTCTTCTAGGTGCCTATTTTTCCATGTTTCAGCAAGACTTGAAAGGACTGCTTGCTTACTCGACTATTAGTCATCTTGGATTAATTACAACACTTTTAAGTCTTGGTAGTCCACTTGCATGTGTTGCGGCGATCTTTCATATGGCCAATCATGCTACTTTTAAAGCTTCTTTATTTATGGCTGCTGGCATTATTGATCACGAGACGGGAACACGTGATATGCGTAAACTGTCAGGGCTTTATCGTTCTATGCCTATCACAGCAACTCTTGCTTTAGTTGCGAGTGCAGCGATGGCTGGGGTTCCTTTGTTGAATGGTTTTTTATCGAAAGAGATGTTTTTTGCTGAAGCTGTTGAAACGCATATGGAATCATGGCTCGATTGGATTGCGCCTTATGTGGCAACGCTAGCTAGTCTGTTTAGTGTGACCTATTCTATACGCTTTATTCATGGCGTTTTTTTAGGACCAAAGCCTGACAATTTACCCAAGACTCCCCATGAACCACCGCATTTCATGCGTTTACCAATGGAGCTTTTGGTGTTTATTTGTTTAGCGGTTGGTATTTTTCCTAATTTAACAATAGGACCTATTTTAGATAATGCGGTCGTGTCTGTTTTAGGACCAATGACAATTCCTTATAGTTTGGCTGTTTGGCATGGGTTTAACACTCCATTAGTGATGAGCTTTGTTGCATTATTAGGGGGCGGATTGCTCTATGCTGTTGGGCATCGTTATTTTTTATCCTGTGATGATGGGGCTCCTTTTTTCCGTCACTTAAAAGGACCGCGTATTTTTGAACGCATTCTCGTAATTATTTCTTGGAAATGGGCCCGTGCGGTGGAGTCTGCTTTGTCAACACGCCGTTTGCAGATCCAATTGCATTGGATTTTTTGGGTCTGTTTTGCCTTTGTTGGTCTTTTACTTTGGTGCGATGGTTTCATTCCAGTGGGGACATTACCGCTTTTTCCACTTGATATTCCTTTTCTCGCTCTTTGGCTGGTTGGCGGATTATGTGCGCTTTTAGTTGCTTGGCGAGCAAAGTTTCATCGTCTTGCTTCACTTATGCTTTTAGGGGGAGCTGGTTTGATGACTTGTGCAACCTTTTTATGGCTTTCTGCTCCTGATTTAGCAATAACACAATTGGTTGTTGAGGTTGTTACAGTCGTTTTATTATTGCTTGGTTTACGGTGGTTGCCTAAACGTTTGCATGACCCTGGGCCAGCTGCTGTTCATTTTTGGGTTCGTTTGCGTCGTTTCCGTGATTTCATCATATCCCTTGTAGGAGGTGCTGGTGTAGCATGGCTTTCTTTTGCAGTGATGACACGTCCCCAAGGTACAACGATTTCTGATTTTTTTCTAACGCATGCTTACTCAGATGCTGGTGGTCGCAATGTTGTGAATGTGTTATTGGTTGATTTCCGTGGTTTTGATACCATGGGAGAAATTGTGGTTTTGGGTGTTGTTTCCCTTACTGTTTTTGCACTCTTACGACGTTTTCGTCCTGCGCCTGAGAGTATTGATGCGCCTTTTCAACAACGTATCCAGAAAGCCTTTGATATAGCACAGCCTAATCGAAATGTGGGAGATACAGTATTGAATTATTTAGCTGTTCCTGCTGTTATTATGGGTTGGCTCTTTCCGATTATTATCGCTTTTGCTATTTATTTATTCATGCGAGGGCATGATCTGCCAGGAGGTGGATTTGTCGGTGGTATTACTTTGGCTATAGGATTTATTTTACAATATCTTGCACGCGATATTCGGTGGGTGGAAACGCATTTGAGAGTTTTACCTTTGCGTTGGATAGGCTTTGGTTTATTATTGTCAGTCGTAACGGGGATGGGCTCTTGGTTTTTTGGATATCCTTTTTTAACATCCTTTTTTCGATATATTCATCTTCCGTTAATTGGGAAAGTTCCCATGGCATCTGCTTTTTTGTTTGATTTTGGTGTGCTTTCTCTTGTGTTAGGAGCAACTGTTCTCATTTTAATTGCACTTGCACACCAGTCAATTCGGAGTTACCGAATCGGTAAGAAACCTATTTTAAAAGAGAAGGAAAATTAATGGAAATTGTTCTTTCTTTGGGTATCGGTGTTTTTGTCGGATCAGGTATTTGGCTTGTTTTGCGTCCACGTACTTTTCAAGTCATTCTTGGTTTGTCCTTGATCTCCTATGGTGTTAATCTTTTTATATTTTCAATGAGTAGACCGCGTAGTAATGCTGCTCCAATTGTTGATCCTACCACTGTTATTAATCCAGCTAATTATGTCGATCCTCTTCCACAAGCCTTGGTTTTAACTGCGATTGTGATTGGTTTTGCAACAACAGCTTTATTTTTAGTTATCTTGTTGGTTTCACGTGGTTTAACGGGTTCTGATCACGTTGATGGACGTGAGGTGCAATAATGGAAATAGGAGTGCATCATCTCCTTATTTTGCCTATTCTTTTGCCGTTAATCACTGGAGCACTTCTTCTTTTTTATGATGAACGTCGTGCAAGACTTAAATCATTCATCAGTCTTTCTTCTGCGGGACTGTTGGTCGTTACTGCCATTTTATTGATTATACGTACTCTTGAAATAGCACCGGCTTGCGATGTTTATCGACTTGGTAATTGGCCGTCTTCTTTTGGAATTGTTTTAGTCCTTGATCGCTTAAGCGCTATGATGCTTTTACTTTCCAGCTTGTTGGTGACTAGCGTATTGGTTTTTGCGCGGGCTCATTGGTACAAAGCTGGTTCTCATTTTCAGTCACTAATGCAATTTTTTATGGTGGGGATAAATGGTGCTTTTTTGACTGGCGATTTATTTAATTTATTTGTGTTTTTTGAAGTTATGTTAACGGCTTCCTATGGGCTTGCTTTGCATGGTTCTGGTCAGACACGCGTGCGTGCAGGGTTGCATTATGTTGTGGTTAATCTTGTTGCTTCATTATTTTTTTTAGTTGGTATAGCGCTCATTTATGGAGTCGTTGGTACTCTTAATATGGCCGATTTGGCTGTTAAAATAAAATATATATCTTCTACAGATATTGTTTTGTTCGAAATAGGTGTTGCACTTTTAGGTATTGCTTTTTTGCTTAAAGCGGGTATGTGGCCGCTTAATTTTTGGTTGGTGCCAACTTACAGTGCAGCAGCAGCGCCTGTTGGAGCTTCTTTTGCACTTTTGAGCAAGGTTGGTATTTATATTATTTTACGTTTAACGTTGCTATGGTTTGGTTCTGAAAGTGAATATTTTAACCATTTTGGTCATACGGTTTTGTTTTATGGTGGGCTTGCCACTATGATTATTGGTTTTATTGGAGTATTGGCGAGCCAAGTTTTGGTGCGTTTGGCAGCTTATAGCGTTCTTGTCTCTTCTGGCACATTGTTGGCTGCGATCGGGATAGGCAATGCAGCACTGACAGCAGGCGCACTTTTTTATATTGTTTCTTCAACTTTAGCACTGGGAGCTTTTTTTCTTTTGGTAGAGTTGGTAGAACGCTGTCAAGATGTGGCTGCTAATGTTCTTGCTGTCACAATGGAGGTGTATGGTGACGATGAAGAGGAGGAAGAAGATGAAGTTGGCATCTATTTTCCAGTAACCTTGGCAATTCTTGGAGCTTGTTTTGGTATCTGTGCCATTTTGATTATTGGATTGCCGCCTTTTTCTGGTTTTGTTGCTAAATTTATGATGTTCATGGCAATTTTAAACCACAGTAGAGAGGATTTTTCTACTTCTCTTCCGGTTTACCAAGATTGGCTTTTTGTAGTTTTTGTCACTCTCTCTGGTTTTGCGGCTTTGATTGCATTGACACGAACGGGTATCCGAACTTTTTGGGTTTCTCTTGAAGGGCGTATTCCTCGTGTGCAAGTGATAGAATTTGCGCCTATTGCCGTTCTCCTTGCTTTGTGTTTTCTTATAACAATTGTAGCCAGTCCTGTTAGTCATTATATGTCTGAAACTGCTAAGACTTTGTATGAACCTCAAAACTATATTGGGAGCGTTTTAACGGATTTTTCTCTCGAAAATAGGGAGATAAGTAAATGAATTGTTTTTGTCCTTCCCCTTTTTTCAGTGGTGTCATTGTCCTTATGTGGCTTATTTTAAATGGTTTTAGTTTAGGGCAATTGCTTTTAGGGATTTTAACCGCTTTGTTTTGTGGTTGGATGATACGGCTTCTGGAGCCAGAGAAGGTTGTTATTAAAAGCTGGAGTGCGGTTTTTCGTCTTGTTTTTCGAGTATTTATAGATTCTATATTCTCAAATGTTTCGGTGGCTTGGTTTGTTTTAACAAAAAGGTCTCGAGTGCAGAAATCTGGTTTTATTGTAGTACCTCTTCTGCTTCATAATCGCACTGCTTTGGCTATTTTAGCATGCATCCTTTCGGCAACCCCTGGAACTGCTTGGGTTGCCTATAATAGTAAAAAGGGTGAACTTTTGCTTCATGTCTTAAATTTAAAAAATGGATATGATTACAAACAGTTGATCAAACAACGGTATGAGCAATTGCTTTTGGAGATTTTTTTATGAGTATGGTGATTCTTTATTGGGGGCTTTTCTTTTCACAGTTTTTTTTAAGTTTAGCGGTGACTTTCGCGCTGTTTCGGTTGATTCGTGGTCCACGGGCGCAGGATAGAATTGTTGGTTTGGATGCCCTTTATATAACCACTATTCTTTTGTTTCTTACATTCGATATTCGTTCAGGAACAACCACTTATTTTGTCGCAGCTCTCATTATTGGATTGTTAGGATCTGTCTCAAGCATCGCTTTGGCGAAATTTCTTATGCGGGGGGAGATTATTGAATGAAAGATGATATATCGCTTGTGGTTGCTATTGCTATCACAGTTTTCTTAATATTAGGGTCTGGATTGACATTGATCGCAACGATAGGTTTGGTGCGTTTTTCCAATTTTTATAAGCGTTTGCATATGCTTTCAGTATGTACGAGTTGGGGCGTTGGTAGTATTCTTATTTCTTCATTTCTTTATTCAATATTTGTGGACCATTATTTTGTTTTTCATGAAGTGTTGCTGATGTTTTTTTTGTTTTTAACAGCACCGGTAGCTTCTATGTTGCTTTCACATACGGCAGCTTATCGACATCATTCAGAAAAACAATCAGAAAAACCGCTGGCTCTTTTATTACACCAAACGGAGGAAAAGCTACCCACATCAGAAGGAACATCACGAGATGAGAGCCAGCGCGGTTCTTGAAATGTAAGAATCTTCCTTATTCTGTGCTTTTTTCTTCTACACAGTGGATGGGCTTTTCTTCTTTTGGATCATTAATAAGATCGTAGAATATGGCTTCATTTTTAGTTATCCACCAAATGTATTGTCCACCCACATATTTTCCTCCAGAAGCGGCAATTACATTAGAACCAACGATGCGCTTACCGTTCCATTTTAAATCAACAAGCGCAATATTGCCAGCATTATAATAAGTTGCTTCAACATACTCTTTGCTTGTTCCCATATCGCATTGATAGGAGACGGTCTCTGTTGTTGGTTCTGGATCATCTGGTACTTCAATGACTAAAGAACTTGCTAATGCATTAATTGAACCGAGGAGGAGCACACTTAAAGTAATGAAAAATTGTTTAGTAAAAGAAATTTTTTTCATAATATTTCCCGTGTTATTTAAAATAATAATGTTGACTCATCTTTACAGAGGATAGGTTTTTTTTCTTCTGGATCCTGAGCAAGGTCATAAAGCGTGACTTCTTTGTTCTTTTCCCACCAGATGTACTGAGCTCCTGCAAATTTTGCTCCTGTTGCCGCGATGACATTAGCAGCAATGACACGATCACCGTTCCATTTGAAATCAACCAACGAAATATTATCAGCATTAAGATAGACTGCCTCAATGCGCTCTTTACCTGCTCCAGTTTCACACTGATAGGTAATGGTCTCTGTTTTGGGCTCTGGATTGTCTGGTACTTCAATGATTAAAGAACCAGCTAAGCTATTGTTTGAGCTGAAGAGTGATAAACTTAAAGCGGTGAAAAATCCTAAAATGTGCAAAGTTTTTTTCATGATGCTTCCCTATATTCCTAATATTGTGCACAAAGAATAATTTGACTGATACGATGGTGTCTACGGCAGGATTCGAACCTGCGACCCCAGGATTCATACCACTTCGATTTTCACCGCCAGCCTTATCGGCTGTTTGTGGTCTGGACTGTCTCTTCACCTTGAAGCTTTTGCTCTTTAGGTGCTGCCCGTTCAGTCTCTACACCTTTCTCTCATTTGAAGAGAGACTTGGCTCGGGATTGGCATACAGTCGCCCATGAAGCTTTCCCCGAATTTGAGCAGATTCACTTTGAGGATTTCTCCTCAAAGTGCCCAATTTCTTTAGGAATCCTGTGCTCTATCCTACTGAGCTACGCAGACATCATCATGTTAATCTTTAATAGAAGTATAAAAACGAATCAATTATATTCAATATGAATTAACGAATTTCTGTTAATTTTTGTTCCAAAAAGGATAAAACGGCATCTGGTGAAACATTTTTTGCAATAAATGATTGGCCAAGTCCGCGTGTTAAGATGAAAGTCAAATTGTTTTGCGAAACTTTTTTATCTTGGGCAATGAGAGTCATTAAAGTTTCAGCATCTGGTAGACACCCTGGGATATCCTTTAATTGTGTAGGCAATCCTATAAATTTGAAGTGCGCTTCAATGCGTTGTATAAGCGTGGGGCTTATTAAATTTAATTGAGCAGAGAATTGATGAGCTAGAATCATCCCAATTGCTACGCTTTCGCCATGGATTAAACGGTTGGAGTCATAAGCGGTTGCTGTTTCAAGCATGTGTCCAAATGTATGGCCAAGATTTAAGAGTGCGCGCTCTCCCGTTTCGTACTCATCGCGTGCTACAATGGCAGCTTTAAATTGGCATGAGCGAACAATGGCCTCTGTTCGCATAGGGCCATTAGAGAAAATTTTCTGCCCATTTTTTTCAAGCCACTCAAAAAAGTCAGGTTGGTTAATGAGACCGTATTTTACTATTTCTGCGTAGCCAGCGCGAAATTCGCGCGGTGGCAGGGTATCAAGAAGACACGTGTCAGCAATAACGCATTGTGGTTGATAAAAGGCACCAATAAGATTTTTGCCATATTGGCTATTGATTCCCGTTTTTCCACCAACAGAAGAATCAATTTGTGCAAGAAGCGTTGTGGGCATTTGAATGAAGTTCATGCCACGGCGGATTATACTTGCCGCAAATCCTGCTAGATCACCAATGACACCACCGCCAAAAGCAATAACACAGTCGCCTCTTTCTAAACGCGCAGCAAGAATTTGATCGATGACAACTTGCAGGGTTGAAAATGATTTTGATTGTTCTCCTGCTTCTACAATAATAGGGACAGTATGAATTTTATTTTTTGTTAATTCTGCTTGCAATATCTCCAAATGAAGGGAAGCAACATTTGTATCTGTAACAAGTGCCAAGCGCGTTTGATGAGGATCTTTTTTATTAAGAGCATGTTTAATCTGTGAAGCAGCTTGTGTAATCAGACCCGGACCAATGATGATATCGTAACAGTGTTTGTCAAGTTTAACAGTGACGGTTTTGGTTTGCATGCTGATTATCCCTATTGTTAATTTCTGTGTATAGGTAGTGCTGTACGGATCGTATAACATTTTGTGCTACGGTATGACGGCTTTCTTTATGACTGTTAATTGTTAAGTTTGCCTTTGCATAGATAGGATAACGCTGTTCCATGAGTTTTTGCATGGTTTCTTTAGGATTGGCTGTTTGAAGCAGGGGACGTGTTGGGTGCTTTGAGACACGTTGCATGAGGATATCAAGATCGACTTTTAGCCATATGGATATACCATTTTGGTGAATGGCTTTTCGGATATTTTCATTTATGTAGGCACCACCACCTGTTGCTAAAACAAGGGGACTTTTTTTCATGAGGTTTAGAATAACACGCTGTTCAAGAGCACGAAATTCGGATTCACCATAAATTTCAAAGAGTTCCGTGATTGTCATTTGTGCAGCTTTTTCAATTTCTTGGTCAGAATCATAAAAAGGTAAACGAAGCATGGTGGCGACGCGTTTTCCGATCACTGATTTGCCTGCCCCCATAAGACCAACAAGGACAAGTGCTCTTTTATCAAGGGACGATAAGAGCTGATTCTTTATTTGTGTTATGGGGACGCGTTTTTGTCGATTGCTTTTCATAACTTTATTTCGGCATTTATCCATCTTAAAGTCAATTCCTGTTAATCTTTGTGAGGCATAATACGAGATAGAATATTTTTGGGTAGGTTATTGTCTTATGCCAACATTGACTAGATTTTTGATGATTCTTTTCATTTTGCTTTCTGTTCTTTTCATTATAATGGGTGCTCTTGTGGTTTGGGTTGAACCAGTAACTGTGGATATGTACATTGATGTTCCCTTGGATTCGTGGAATCTTTCTACGGAAGCGAATCAATGAAATGAAAAGTGGTGCTGTGATAGATCATTTTCTTGAGATGATGAGTGCGGAGAGAGGGGCTTCGTCTCATACGCTTGCGGCTTATCAGCATGATTTGCAGTGGGCACAAGACGAATTGTCTTCACACTCTGTTTCGCTTTTTTCAGCACAAAAAGAAGATTTAATTACTCTTTTGTCACTTATGCATACTTTTGGTTTTGCGGCATCGTCGCAAGCGCGCCGTTTATCGACTTTGCGTCAGTTTTATCAATTCCTTTATGCTGAAGGGTTGAGAGCAGATGATCCCTCTCATGATATTGATGCACCTCGTCAGGGGCGTCCTTTACCCAAAATCATGAGTGAAGATGCAGTGATAAAATTGCTTGATTTTGCGGAGTTAGAAGTCAATCAAGCAGACTATGGGTCCAAAGGTTATTTCCGTGCACTGCGTCTTCAGCTATTGATTGAAATGCTTTATGCAACAGGGTTACGTATTAGTGAGTTGGTGAGTCTGCCGGTTCAGTCTGTTCGAAGGAAGGAATACAGCGTTTTGGTTCGTGGTAAGGGCAAAAAAGAACGAATGGTGCTGTTATCAAAAAAAGCATGCCAAGTTCTTTCACAGTGGTTAAATTTGCGTGATCAGGGAAAGGACGCTACGAGTTCTTATCTTTTTCCTGCGCATTCCGAGACAGGATATATTGCTCGTCAAGTCGTTGCACGAGAGTTGAAAAATCTCGCTAGAAGAGCAGGGATAGGAAGTGATAGCTTTTCTCCCCATGTGTTGCGTCATGCTTTTGCTAGTCATCTTTTGCAAAATGGTGCTGATTTGCGTGCCGTTCAACATTTGTTAGGTCATTCTGATATTGCTACCACTCAGATTTATACCCATGTGTTGGAAGAGGGACTTTATCGTTTAGTCAATGAGCATCATCCACTTGCCGATGAGCAAAAGGCTCGTTAAAGAAAAGGTGATGTTTTTGAAAAAGACTTTATAAAGCAAATTATAAGTGTATAAGTGACACTGAATGAGTTGACACAAATGTATAATTATCTTGATTTTGAAAAACCAGTTGCTGATCTTGATGGGAAAATTCTTGAATTAAAAAAAATTTCTCAGGAAAAAGGCAGTCTTGATATGAGTGACGAGATTGCTCGTCTTGAAACGCGTTCCCAAACAGCGTTGCGCGATATTTATAAAAAATTATCGCCGTGGCAAAAAACACAAGTTGCTCGTCATCCGGATCGTCCCCATTTTATGGACTATTCTAAACGCCTATTGAGTGACGTTACGCCTTTGGCCGGAGATCGCAAGTTTGCTGAAGATGAGGCTATTCAAGCGGGGTTTGCACGCTTTAAAGGTGAGGCCGTTGCTTATATCGGTCAAGAGAAAGGTCATGATACGCAAACACGTTTGCGCTATAATTTTGGTTCTGCGCGTCCAGAAGGCTATCGTAAAGCTGTACGTATTATGGAAATGGCTGACCGCTTTGGTTTGCCCCTCCTTACTTTTATTGATACAGCAGGTGCTTATCCTGGGGTAAGCGCTGAAGAACGTGGGCAAGCGGAAGCAATTGCTCAATCAACAGCTACAACTTTGCGTTTGAAAGTTCCTGTGGTTTCCGTTGTTATTGGAGAAGGCGGTTCTGGAGGGGCGATAGCAATCGCGGCTGCCAACAAAGTTTATATGTTGGAGCACGCAATTTACTCTGTTATTTCACCAGAAGGAGCAGCTTCTATCTTATGGCGTGATCCAGCTCGTGCAAAAGATGCTGCAATGAATATGCGTATTACCGCTCAAGATTTGTATCGCTTAAAGATTATTGATGGCATTATTTCGGAACCTTTAGGGGGAGCGCATCGTGGCAAAGAGATTGTCATTGATGCAACGGGTGATGTTATTTCAGAAGCTTTAAAAGCTATGGCTGGAAAAGATGGTCAAGTGCTTAAACAAGAGCGAAGGGAAAAATACCTTCAAATTGGTCGATCTCTAACATAGGTTATTTTTTGTGAGGGGTGTTGGATTGGAGTTTTATTCGATGACATTTAGCAGATTCCTTGCTGTGTGTGTGTTGTTTGTAATGGGACTATTGACAGCATGTGAAGGAAGATTACCAGCCTCTATTCGCGCTAAAGTTGAGCAGCCGTTGCCGCAAGAAATCAAAAATAGAATGGTTCTGTATGATATAGATCCCTATGCACCGATTATGATGCGGTTTTTTAAGGAAGAAAATCTTGCTGAAGTTTGGAAGCAATCTCGTTCAGGACCTTTTATCTTGGTTGCTCGCTATGGCATTTGCAAATGGTCTGGTAAGCTTGGACCTAAATATAAAGAAGGGGATCTTCAGACACCAGAGGGTTTTTATACTATTAGCGCAAACCAAATGAATCCTTATTCAAAATATTATCTCTCTTTTAATATAGGATTTCCTAACCTTTATGATCAGGAAAATGGTCGCACAGGAAGCAATCTTATGGTGCATGGTTCTTGCTTTTCCGCAGGGTGTTATTCTATGAGTGATAAGAACATGGCTCAGATTTATGCGTTTGCACGGGATGCTTTTAAAGGAGGACAAAGAGAGTTTCAGTTGCAGGCTTTTCCTTTCCGCATGACCGAGGATAATATGTCACGTCATAGCAAGAATCCTCATTATCAATTCTGGGTTATGCTTAAGAAAGGTTATGATTTTTTTGAAAAAAATCGTCAACCTCCAACTGTTGAGGTTTATGGAAAACGTTACGTTTTTAATCGCGATATTGATAAAAATTCAGTTTCTCTAATGCAGTGAGTGTTATTGTATCCTACTGCACCGTAAACACTATCACTTAATAATGGTGATACAGGATACGCAAAAACTTTGCACATAAGGTGTTTAAGTGAGTAGTCAATATTTTAAAGCGCAGAGTTTTTTCATAGAGCTTTATGTAAGTAAATCATATGAAGTGGGAAGCCAAGAGGAATTTTCTCAAAGAAGTTGGATTGTTTGCACATCGTTACTGGTATCAATCTTCGTTTTTAGTGAAGAGTAAGTTAACATGAAATGTACCTCTCTTTTTATTTCTTTCAAAGAGTTTTATTCTTTTATGCTGTGAAATATTGTCTTGTCGTGCTGTTATATAAGATACATTCACATATTTTAAAATGCGATATTGCCTCTGTCTGATTTTGTTTTTTTTCTTAACAGGGATTTTGATTTCAATTAGCTTGAATAAATATAGAGTTGAGCAGAATATTTTAGAACCAAGAATTTGGCCAATCGGTCTGTGAAATGAATCACATGAAGTGGTTTGCAGATGAAGCGCATTTAGAGAGAAAACAATCTGTTTGCAGATTGATGGGTATTAAATTTTTTATCATAACAATTTGATTTATAATGATAATTTAGTGTTATTCAAGTTAAATTAGAACCCTGAATACCGTAAGATTCTCTCATTTCAAAGCCGTTCCATGTTGAATAAATTAAAACCATTTTCTTGCACGTTACAAGCGGGGATAACCGCGTGGGTGAAACTGTGCAAGAAAGACTAAAATGCTTTTTACAAACCGTCTCAAGTACCAAGGGCTTGGTTTCAACATTGGGAATTAGCAAAGTGTGTAATGGTGCCGGTTTGCTTCTTTAAAAGCATAAAGATGGTGGTGCTAATGAATTTAATGTTATATCATTGAAGGGGAGAAAAAATTAAAATTTTATTCCTGGAATGACCAGAGGATTTTCTAAGAGAGCTGTTTTGTCTGCAGTATCTATTGCTGGTTTATTAAAAAAAGCATTGAGGAGCTTTTGTATTGCGTCTTTTTCAACACCATCGGCAATGATGACAAAACGTGTTTGTTTTATTCCTTTTGGCCATGCCGGCAATCTTATGGGAGGATGAAAAAATGTTTGTACGCCATGTAATACAAGTGGGCGATAAGGGTCATCACGCAATGCGATAATTGCTTTAATACGTAATAATTTTGTACCATAACGCTCTTGTAGGAGATCTAAAAAAGCTTCAATTGTGGCGTAATCAACAGGACCCTCACAGTTTAGTGAAAAGGTACGAATGGTTTTATGGGGGGTATGATCATGTGGGGTAGTCGTAAGATTTTGTTTAAGTTTTGTATTTTCTACTTTTTCATCCCATAATGTGTTATTTATTAATAGATTTGAACAGAAATCTTTAGAATGGCCGTCAATGATTTGTGCTGTAGGATTCATTGTTTTAAGTGTGCTAAGGAGTGCATCTGAAAGCGTTTGTGGGTCTCTAAGATCTGTTTTGGTGAGAATGATTTTATCAGCAAATATTAATTGTTTATATATTTCAGGATAGCGCTTACATATGGAAAGTGGACTTAATGTATCAAATGTTGCAAGAACAGCATTTATGGACAATGTTTGAATAAACAATGGGTGGCTTAAAAGTATTTGTAAAATAGGGGCGGGATCAGCCATTCCTGTGGTTTCAATGATAATATGATGGAGTTGTTTGATCTGTCCTGTCTGAACGCGATTTATTAAATCAATTAATGTGTCGATGAGATCACTGCGTAAATTACAGCATAAGCAACCATTGGCAAGCTCAATAATTCCTTCTGTCGTTTTTTCAACCAGAAGGTGGTCAATACTGATTTCGCCGAATTCATTGATGATAACAGCACATTCTGTTAGAAGAGGGTCTTGTAGCATACGGTTGAGCAAAGTTGTTTTGCCAGAGCCTAAAAAACCCGTAATAAGCGTGAGAGGGATGCGCTTTATTTTCATGTTAATCATCAATCATAGTTTTGTTTTTAAAAAATATATCTCAGTATGTCTAAGCAATTTATAATGATGTCCGTGAGGGATATAATGGTTAATCCCCCATGAAATCCATTGTACCACTATCTTTACGCTTATAAAGGTAGGTGCACGTGGGTATATTATACACTTTTAGCGTCAATGTTATGATAATTCTTGGTTCTTGAAAGGACTTATAGGAAGGATTTTTATTCCTTGTTTTAATTATTTTATCTACATGTTCATCCACCTTGTGGCGCGCAAGAGACTGGTTTTATTGATTCAACAAATACAGATTTGAAATGAGAGAATCTTACAATACTTGTGGTTTTGACATAAGGTACAAAATAATTAATTATGATTATAAATCAAAGTATTATAATTAATTGTAGATTATGATTTATGGCTTTTTATAGAATGGTTTGCGTGCCTTTTATACGGAATATAGGGTTTTCTTAGTGGTTTTACTGTCATTTTAGGTGTTTGTGGCGTACGAATGAGGTGTACTGATAAAGGATGAGAAAAAGAAGGTGGAGCAGTGATAAAAGGTGAGGTGAGAATAATATTTCCTTGATCATCATATGAATTTGCATGCATTTTTATGGCTTCAGGTGTGCATGTTTGTTGTCTCATATTGTTGGCTTGTGTTATGTTGCTCCCATAAGGTTTTAATGTTGCTAGTGTTAATTGGGGGCTTCCTTGGTGCAAAAATCCTATTTCAAGAAGTTGTGCAGCTTTTTCTTCTCTTTCACTTATGTTGTTAGCACCTAGAATGACAGCAATAATTGTACGTTTATTGCGGGTGGCTGAGGCAACAAGATTAAAACCAGAGGCACAAATAAAGCCTGTTTTCATACCGTCTATCCCATAAAAACGGCCAATGAGGTTGTTTGAGTTATGTTGAATTTTTCGATTATTACCAAAATCAATGGCTGGAATAGAAAAATAATGAGCATATTGTGGAAATTCTCGACGTATTTGAACGGCTAAAAGAGCAATATCGCGTGCCGTGGAGTAGTTTTGAGGATCTGGTAAACCACTTGCGTTCGCAAAATGGGTGCCAAACATGCCTAAACGTTTAGCTTCGCTATTCATTTTACGTACAAAATCTTTCTGTGAACCCGCAACAGCTTCACTCATGGCAATGGCTAAATCATTGGTAGATTTAACCATGGTGATACTTAAGGCTGTATCAAGTGTGAGTACAGAACCAGCTTTATAGCCTGAACGATATGAGGGAGCTTTTGCGGCGTATTCGCTGATGGTGATATGTTTGTTTGGTGAAACTTCCCCTCGGCTCATGGCACGAAAAATAACATAAGCGGTCATTAATTTTGTCAAGGAAGCAGGATACCAACGCTCAAAAGCTTGATTATGTTTTAAGATACGCCTCGTTGTAACATCAACAGAAATAAAAGGCTGCGCTAGAGCAACAGCGCTGGATAAACTCAAAATCACAGAAAAAAATAAATTATAGAAGAGACGTCGCATTAATTTAAATCTAGTTCCCTCTTATTCGTTATTTAGAATTGTTTTAATGTAGCACACAAAGCATTTAAGTCTAGGATAGGAAGGAAAGATGGTTAATTGCTGTATCCGTTGTGTCTGTGGGATAAAAACCAATTCTCATTTTTATTTTCCCCTTGAATTTGGTTTGATGACTTAAGTATCTCAAAAAATACTTTTTAAATAATGAAGATTGTACAAGATTTCAGGTTCTTGGAGGGATTGAATTTCTCAGAAAGGAATGAATCTGCATAATCATGCATTTTTCTTGCTCTCCTGTTAGGATAGCCCTTGGCACTTGAGACGGTTAGTAAAAAGCATTTTAATCTTTTCTTGTATCGTTTTATTCACACAGATATCCCCGCTTGTAATGTGTAAGAAAATGATTCTAATTGATTCAACCTAGAATAGATTTGAAATGAGAAATCTTACGGTATTCAGGGTTCTCATTCAAGTTGAATAACGCTAAAATATCCTTATAAATCAATGAGATGTATGTTATTTAAATGATTTTAAAGAGAGGAAGAATTCTTTTTCAAAAAAATTTACACATTGATCATTTCTTATCATGTACAAGTGTTTTACAATTTTAAATTAGAAAGTTTGAAGTATCTTTCTTATATTTTTGTTCCCTATACTCCGCTCAATATACAAAGTTATGCATTATTCTTATCAATCAGTGCATTGTTTCATGATGATTTAGTTTTTGAAGTTTCTGAACAGCGTATGGTGGCATAGGAGGAGGGGTGGGATCTTGAGCTGCTAAGAGAAGCAGTTCATCACACGCTTTTTCAGTTTTTTGGACAAGTTGATCTAGAAAATCACGTTTGCTTAAACCAGCCTCTATCGGGGGAAGAATACGGACACGAATTGTTCCGGGATAGCGGCGAAAATTATTGCGTGGCCAATATAAACCCGCATTATGTGCAATAGGAACAACTTGAAGTCCTAATTCATTATAGAGCGCGACAATTCCCGACTTATAATCTGGTTCTTGACCGGGTTGTCGGCGTGTTCCTTCGGGAAAAATCAAGATTTGGCGCCCTTGTTTTACTTTCTCTTTTGCTTTTTGTATAATCATTTTTAAGGCTTTGATGGGTGTTGTGCGGTTAATGGGGATAATTTGCGTTTTTGCCATATACCAGCCAAACAATGGAATCCACATCAATTCACGTTTTAAAATGAGAGTGGGATCATCAAAATAAGGAACAAGACTGAAAGTTTCCCAAGCCGATTGATGCTTTGGAGCAATGATATAGGGTCCTTTGGGAAGATTTTCTAAACCTTCAATCTCATAACTTGTGCCTGCGATGTATTTTTGCAAAAAGAGTGTAACGCGCGCCCATGTTTTAGGGACAATCCATGCCTTTTTGCGGGGCATTAAAAAATAAACGGGAGCGTAAAGAATCATTTGTATGAAAGTTGTTGTATAAAAAGCGAACGTAAAAAGAATAGAACGAAGGATAAGCACTACATTTTCCATTTTATATCTATAAGAAGACTTCATATATAATATAATTCACATGAGAAAACATCTTCTTTATGTTTTTTCAAGCATCTATTTTTTCGGTAACTCATTTTCCGATATTTAAAAACAGAAGGAAAGAGGTTAATGGAATTACAAAAAGATAAACTTTTTATTCCACGGATTTTATCTATTGCGGGAACAGATCCTTCTGGTGGCGCTGGAATGCAGGCGGATTTGAAGGTTTTTTCAGCTATGAAAACTTATGGTATGAGTGTGGTTACAGCTGTTGTTGCACAAAATACTCAGGGTGTGCGTTCTTTTCAGGCATTAGATGCTTCTTTTGTTGCAGATCAAATTGATTCTGTTTTTGAGGATATCCATGTTGATGCCGTTAAAATTGGTATGGTTGCAAATGCTCAGATTGCACAGGTTATTGCAGAACGTCTTGCTTATCATAAAGCGCGTTTCATTGTTTTTGATCCGGTTATGGTTGCAAAAAGTGGTGATGTTCTTTTAAAGTCTGATGCAATTGAAATTATGCGTGATGTTCTTGTGCCGATGTCAACTTTGATCACGCCAAATTTGCCTGAAGCTGCACTGTTATTGGGGCGTGAAGTGCAATGGTCTTTAGAGACTATGTATCAATATGCTCCACGACTCTTGGCGCTAGGGTGTCATGCAGTTTTGTTAAAAGGGGGACATTTGAATACGCTGACCAAAAATAGTACAGAAAATTACGATTGTTCTAGTCCAGATCTTTATTGTGATTGTGAAAACCTTGTTATACTTGAAGCCTCTCGTCTTTCAACTACTCATGATCATGGGACAGGGTGTACCATTTCTGCTGCCATTGCAGCTCTGTTACCTACCCAACCTTTGGATTGCGCTGTTAAACAAGCAAAAGATTATTTGCATGGCGCTTTAACTGCCTCAGATGCTTTAAAAGTAGGGAAAGGGCGAGGGCCGCTTCATCATTTTTATGCATTATGGAAAGATTAATACAACGGTTGATAGTGAAAAATCTTCACTCTATGAATTTGTTTCGTCATTATATGATGTTTTGGACTTATGACTGATAAATGTTAGCGTATTGTAGCTTAACAGTTATTTTGTATTAAGAAGGATAAGAAAAAATGTTATAATTTGCTTCTTTTATATATTTTTTACGATTAATCTATCCTGTTTCAGAGGCAATTTTGAGTATAAAAAAGAGAGCAAGGAATTGTAAAATCAGGATTTGATAGCAAAAAGAGTAGAGGGAAAGACCTTTTACAAGGCGATATTAAAGCTGGCGGATCCACTATATTCGCTGTTTCTTATATTGGTGGCAAAACAGCCATTCAACCGATTGCACAATTTGCGGGGGCTTTTCCTGTAAATTCATCTGCGAGAGAGCAAAGAGACAAAGACCGTTCCCCCATCACACACAATCAAAATGTCACGGTACATGTTAATGGTGCCCGTGATCCTGTTGTCACTGGTCGTGCGGTTGCCCATGCTTTGCAACGGGCACGCGCTAATGCGCTGCATGGCGGGACAGAATGAGGGGAGGGAGGCTATGAGAGATCCTTTGATGATGTTAGGACCGCATCAATTTTATGTGGACTGGCTGAATTTCCAATCCTTTGAAGAAGAGTTTTCTGCCTCATGGGTTTGTATGGAGCGTTTTGGCAGGTCCCCCAGTTTGCAATTTACCGGCTATGGCAATGATGCAAAAACCATTCATGGAGTTTGGTTTCCAGAAGAATTTGGGGACCGGGTAGCGATAGATGCCATCACTACAACTATCCGAAGAGCAAAGCCGGTCCAGATGCTTCGTTGGATCAATGATACGACCTATAGTGTCCTTCTCCATGGACCCGTAGTAATCACCACGATCAATAAAGACCACGACTATATCAGTCGCTCTGGTCAATCCCAGCGCATCCGCTATTCCATTACGCTCTTGCCCTTTTTTAATGGCGGAAA